>NZ_CP161919.1 GCF_040819555.1 Nitratireductor sp. GISD-1A_MAKvit | reverse complement strand
GCTGCGCTGCTCCTCGTCGTTCGTTCGTTTTGCCATCGTTGACAGCTGTCAACGCGGGGCATTTCACTGGCGACTGCAGCGCGGTATGTTCACCCTCGCTCCCGCAGCCGGATGACGACCACGGGTTTTCGTTGCGCAACGTAACCCGATTCGCAGCCGCTGGGCGAGTGGCCTACGGCTGGGGACCAAGATACGCTGAAAAAGCAAACGACCTGCTGCTCGGCCTCAAACCGGAAATAACCGCTATTAACAGTACCGCATCTCGGTTACGCCGATTTCAGGCAAACGCCTTCAATACCGTTACTAATGCCATGAAGACCGGCTCTGCCGTCAAGAAGTTTTTGGTTAACAAAGGGTTAACGAAGGCTCCCGGCGACGCGCTCAGCCGTCGGACAGCGCTGAATACACGCACACTTCCCGACACTTAGGCCGCGTCGCCACCGGCGGTACCCAAACCGGCCCCCGCGCGTTTTCGCTTTGCCTTTCCCCGATGGAACGCCAAGTTTTAACGGAACTGCGGATGAAAACCGACGTGCTGCGCGCAGAATCAGCCTCTCACCACAGGCCCTATTTCGAAAAGACCCATAGGGAGAAGCATCAGAGAGGCTGGCGAAGCAAGGCCGCCGCCGCGTCTCCGGCACTCAGGACATAGGCCGTGTCGTGATGAACGAGCATGGTGGAGAACGCACCATCGAGAAGCAGCAGGACATGGCGGGCGAGCTGCCGAGCCTGGTCGGGGTGCTCCACCGCGATCACCTCGGCAAGCCACGCCTCAAGCCGTTTCTTGTGCAGCGAAGCCTGCCTGACCGCCGGATGACCAGGCGTCTCCACCAGCTCGGCAGCCGTTCGCAGAAAACCGCAGCCTTTCCAGCGACGGTTTGCGGCACCGGCGGCAATGTTTTCGAAGATCGCGCGGATACGCTCGGGGAGTGGGCCTTCCGCCTGAGCATACCATTTGGCAAAGAGGTCGATATTGGGCTGGTCGCGAGAGGCGAGATAGGCCGTGACGAGATCGTCCTTGCTGCGAAAGTGATAGTAGAGCGTCTTCTTGGTAACGCCCGTCCTTTCGGCCACCGCATCCATGCTGACGGCGCGGATGCCCTTTCCATAAAACAGCCGACTGGCCGTTTTGACGATCCGGTTCCGGGTTGCTGTGGCATCTCTGGGCATTGTAACTACACTCACTAGTGAGTTTAATGAAGTGAAACCCGATGGTAGCCCCGATGCAGGCTTTTTTCAAAGCGCAACGGAGGTTTTCATGTCCACCAGCACAGTGCTCCTGGAAAAGCGCAGCCATGTTGCGCTTCTCACACTGAACAGACCGCAAAAGCTGAACGCCCTGAACTACGCGACCAACGACCGTCTCATCGAGTTGCTGGATCAGATCGAAACGGATGAAAGCATTCAGGCGGTCATCCTGACGGGAGCCGGGGAGCGCGCCTTTTCGGCAGGCGGCGACATTCATGAATTTGCCAGCAGCATCAGGGACGGGGCGGAGGTGGCAGTGCGGGACTTCGTGCGGCGCGGCCAGGCTATGACGGCCCGCCTCGAATCCTTTCCCAAACCTGTCATCGCTGCGGTAAACGGCCTTGCCTATGGCGGCGGTTGCGAGATTACCGAGGCGGCGCATCTGGCGATCGCAAGCGAGCGGGCGCTTTTTGCCAAACCCGAGATCAATATCGGCATACCGCCCACTTTTGGGGGCACCCAGCGCCTGCCGAGACTGGCCGGCCGCAAGCGTGCGCTGGAATATCTTCTGACGGGTGACCCCTTCGGTCCCGACCGCGCATGCGAAATGGGCATCATCAACCGTGTCGTTCCACATGAAAGGCTGCTCGATGCCGCATTCGAGCTGGCCGGGCGCATCACGCGTCATTCACCGCTGGCAAGTGCGCGCATCCTTCATGCGGTCACGCGCGGGCTCAATGCAACGATTTCGGAAGGCCTGCAGATCGAGAGCGAGCAGTTTGCCAGAATGGCCACCACGCGCGATGTGCACGAGGGGCTTGGCGCCTGGATCGAACGCCGCACGCCACGCTATGAGGGGCGGTGAAACCGAAACCGCGCAGACGCGGCCGCGCTGGATGAAAGACTGCCGCGCGTGCGTGGTACTTCCCTGACATCATCTCACCGCATTCAGGGAACAGTGAGGGGTCTTGCAACGGTGGCAGCCCGCCGCCGGCTCCACGAACAGGCAACAGGCCATGAGATTTTCCGACCCGGTATTTTCGCGGCTCGCAGCGGGGCTGGTTCTCGGCCTGGCCCTTCTGGGGTCCGCCGGCGCAAGTGACAGCGAGGCAACGCTTTCCGAAACGGTGGCGCGCGTGGAGGGCACGCTGGGCGCAAGGGTTGGGATCATGATCCGTGAGACCGGGACCGGCTGGAGCTGGAGCCACCGGGCGGACGAAAGGTTCCTGATGAACAGCACCGTGAAGGCGCTGATCTGTGGCAGCGTGCTTGCACGGGCGGATGAAGGATCGCTGTCGCTCGATGAAAGCCTGCCGATCCGGAAATCCGATATCATTTCGCATTCTCCGGTCACCCGGGAGCATATCGGCGGCTCCCTTTCGATCGGCAGGCTCTGCCTCGCAACGCTGGACATGAGCGACAATGGCGCCGCGAACCTTCTATTCAACCGACTGGGCGGCCCGGCGACTGTCACCGCTTTTTTAAGGGAAGCAGGTGACCCCACCACCCGCCTCGACCGGCTGGAGCCCGAACTCAACACTTTCGCACCCGGCGATCCGCGCGACACCACAACGCCGAAGGCGATAACCGAGACCTGGAAGACACTGCTGCTGGGCGAAGTGCTCAAACCCGCTTCGCGCGCGCAGTTCATCGAATGGATGAGCCATGGCGGCGTGACCGGTGACCTGATGCGCGCCGATCTGCCGAAGGACTGGGCCGTCTCGGACAAGTCGGGCGCGGGGAGCCACACGCGCAACCTCATTGCCATGGTGACACCGCCCGGGCGCGCACCCTTTCTGGTCTCGATCTTCATTTCCGATGCGGGCGTGACGTTCAAGACACGCAATGCGGCCCTGAAAGAGATCGGCGCTGCTGTGGCGGATGTGCTTGCGAGCCGGTAATTCCTCCCCTCTGACCGGATCTGTGGACGTGTGTTGGCAGAGCACTGGCGCGCCATCCCGGCGACCGGAAAGACGACGGCGGGGACGGAGCGGATAATACCAGTTCAAAACCTGTGAAAAATTTGCCATGATGGGCGCGGCAAGGTCAGGCAGAGGATCACAGGATGGAAGAAGCGGCACTTCTCGACTTCATGCGCGGGCACATCGCGCGCGGCAACAGCGCCGAACCGCTCTATCGAAGGGTCGAGATGGCGCTGGCGGAAGCCATTCAATCCTCGCGGCTGAAACGCGGCGCGGTGATCCCCAGCGAGCGGACCCTGTGCTCCGCGCTTTCCATGTCGCGCGTCACCATACGCCGCGCCATCGAGGACCTGGAGCGGGAGGGGCTTGTGCATCGGCGGCACGGGGCGAAGACCGTGGTCTCCTCGCGGCTGGAGAAATCGCTCTCCACCATGACCAGCTTTTCAGAAGACATGCGCTCGCGCGGGCTGGAGCCCGGCTGCATCTGGATTTCCAAGGAAACCGCGCGACCTTCGCCAGCGGAAATGATGGCGCTCGGCATCTCGGGGGCTGAGGAGATTGCGCGGCTGAAGCGCATCCGCACCGCCGACGACCTGCCCATCGCCATCGAGACCGCCGCGCTGCCCGTGCGGTTTCTGCCCAGGCCCACGGCGGTTGGAGCATCGCTTTATCAGGCGCTGGAGGCGCGCGGCGCCATGCCGGTGCGTGCGGTTCAGCGCATGCAGTCAACCCCGATCACGCCGGAAGAGGCGCGCCTGCTCGAGGCGCCCACAGACACCAGCCTGCTGGTGGTGGAGCGGCGCTGTTTTCTGGAGGACGGGCAGATCGTGGAGTTCACCCAGACGAAATATCGCGGCGATGTCTATGACTTCGTGATCGAGTTGCACCGATAATACCAGTTTAAAACTGGTTGTACTCTGGTATTTGATCTGCCTATGATGCTCTCCTCGAATGGGGGAGACAGCGTGACAAACAGCATCCAGTCGCTTGAGAACGGTCTGATCGTTTCCTGCCAGCCGGTGACCGGCGGGCCGATGGATGCGGCACCGATCGTCGTTGCCTTCGCGCTGGCCGCGCTTGCCGGCGGCGCTCAGGGGCTGCGGATCGAGTCTGCCCCTTATGTGAAGGCCGTGCGGGCGGCGACCGACGCGCCCATCATCGGGCTGGTGAAACGGGATCTCGACACCTCGCCCGTGCGCATCACGCCATGGATCGAGGATGTGGAAGCGCTGGCGGCGGCGGGGGCGGATGTCATCGCCTATGACGCGACACAGCGTGAACGCCCGGTGCCAACGGCTGCACTCGTGAACCGCATTCATGCAGCCGGCAAGATCGCCATGGCCGACTGCTCCGTCATTTCCGATGCGCGGCAGGCTCTGGACGAAGGTGCCGAAATGGTCGGCTCCACACTTTCGGGCTATACGGGCGGGCCGGAACCGACGGAACCCGACCTGGAACTGATCCGCGCCATGCGCGCGCTGACGCCGCAAGTGGTGGCGGAAGGCTGCATTCGCCAGCCGCACCATGCGAGCGCCGCACTCCAGGCCGGCGCGCGGCTGGTGGTGGTCGGCTCGGCGATCACGCGGCCAGAGCACATCACCTCCTGGTTTCGTGAAGAGATGGACGACGCTTCGGGAGTGCGCGCATGAGCGGAGCGGAGGCGGTTCTTGCACTCGATATCGGCGGGACGAAAATGCTCGCCGCCCTTGTGTGTGGCAAGACCGTTGCCGACAGTGTGACCCTGCCCACCCCGAAAGGAAAGGGCAGCCCGGCCGAATGGCTGGAGGCGCTGTTTGCCGAAATCGCGCACTGGCGGGGGGCCTACGAGAGTGTTGGCGTGGCGGTGACGGGTATTGTCGATGACGGGCTCTGGTCGCCGCTCAACCGCAGGACGCTCGACATTCCAGACCGGTTTCCACTGTTGAAGACGGTGATGGGTCTTTCAGAAAAGCCGGCCATTGCCGCCAATGATGCACAGGCCGCCGCCTGGGGCGAATATCGCTTCGGCGATGGTGAGGGCGATCTCGTTTTTTTGACGATTTCCACCGGCATTGGTGGCGGCATCGTTCTGGACGGCAAGCTGCGGACCGGGCTCGCCGGCCATTTCGGCCTCACACTCGGACAGGATTTCGAAGGCGCGCTTGAAGACCACGTCTCGGGCAACTTCATCGCCGCTGCGGCAACACCGCATATGCCGGGAGCGAGCGCGCGCGAGGTTTTCGAGGCGGCAGCCCGGGGTGAAGGCTGGGCTGAAGCGATCCTCGATCTTTCGGCGCGGCGCGCGGCCATACTGTGCCGCAACATCAAACTGACCTTCGACCCGTCGCGTATCGTGATCGGCGGGGGCATCGGGCTGGCGCCGGGCTACCGGGCGCGCATCGAGGCGCATCTTCAGGATGTGCCCGAAAGGCTGAGGCCCCGGCTTGTGCCGGCGAGGCTCGGCGACAAGGCCGGCGTGGTGGGGATCGCCGACCTTGCACATGAAACCATGACCCAGAACCAGACAAACCAATAAATGGGAGAACGATCATGAAACCTGTTGCACGATTTGCAGCCGCTCTCGCGGGCAGCGTCTTCGCCGCCGGCCTTTATGCCGGTGCGGCCAATGCGGAAGTGACCGTGCTTGGCTGGCCGGGCGGCCCGGAAGAAACGGCCCTGCGGGCTGCCGCCGATGCCTATAACGCCAAGGACGATGTGAGTGAGGAGAACAAGGTCGAGCTTCTGTTCTTCAACCGCGACGGTTTCTGGGACAAGCTGCAGGCGGATCTGGCCGCAGGCTCGGACGCATTTGACCTGAACCTGCTCGCCACTTATTCGATCGGCCGCTACGCGCCCTTCATGGAACCGGTGGAGCTTTCCGATGAAGCGCAGGCGCTTTATGGCGATGCGGTGCTTTCCACCATGCAGTTCGATGGCAAACAGTATGGCGTGCCAACCGACCTTTCGCTGCATTTCATGTATTACCGCACGGATCTGATCGACGCGCTGATGAGCGACGACGATGCCAAGGCGCGCTATGCGGAAATCAGCAAGGAGCATCTGGGCACGGCGATGGAGCCGAAAAACCCGGATGAATGGACCTGGGACGACTATGCCGCCACCGCGCTCTATTTCACCAAGGCGGTGAACCCCGACAGCCCGACGCGCTATGGCACGGTGCTGCAGATGAAGAACCTGCTCTTCAACATCATGGTGTGGCAGTCCACCGCGCGCTCTTATGGCGGCGACTGGATGGATGCCGATGGCAAGATCACGGTGGACTCGGAGGCCTTCCGCAAGGGGCTCGAGCTCTACAAGAAGCTCTATGATGCCGGTGCGACGCCGCGCGATTCGCTTTCCTACGAATTTGCCGAAGCCAATGCCGCCTATGCGGCGGGCCAGGTGGCGGCCATGGTACAGTGGAACGCGGCAGCGGGAGACCTCACCAGTGCGGAAAAATCTCCCGCCGTGGGTGAGGTGACGGCGACGATTGCGCCGCCCGCCGGTCCGGAGGCCCGTGCCACGCACATCCATGGCCTGGGGCTTGGCCTCAACAAGAGTGCCGGAAACAAGGAGGGCGCAAAGGCGTTCCTGAAATGGCTCTCGACCGAGGAAGCGGCCCTGATCTATGCGCGCGCGGGCGGAGCGCCGGCGCTTTCGGCGGACGCGGTTTCGGCGGTTGCCGACGAGCGGCCCGATCTGGTGCAGCTTGGTGAATATGCCGGTGCCTATGGCTATGTCATGAATGGCGGGGCTTCGGCCAACGCGCTTGCAATCTACGAATTGCAGGCGAAGGAGTTCACCGGCTACTGGTCGGGCCAGCAGGATCTCGATACCGCACTTGCCAATGTCGAGAAGGGCATGGCGGATCTTCTGAAATAGCACTGGCTGGCGCTCGCCCCTCATCCGCCTGCCGGCACCTTCTCCCCGCTTGCGGGGAGAAGGAGGATGGCCGCACCGTCGAGGTGCCCCTCTCCCCGCCTGCGGGGAGAGGGTGAGGGTGAGGGGCGGCGCCAACCGCTAAACCGATCTGGAAACCAGACCAAGAAACCCAATGGAAACGACCCATCGCCTTGAATGGACGCTGCTTGCGACGCCGCTGATGGCGTTTCTGCTGGTGTGTCTCGGCTTCCCGGCCATCGTGAACCTGATCTATTCCGTGTCGGAGATCAGTTTCGAGACGCTGCGGAGCCCCGAGATTTCCGGCTTTGGCAATTTCGCTGCCGTTTTGACGGACAGCGGCTTCTGGCAAGCCAACTGGTTTTCGCTGCGCTTTGGTCTTCTGACCGCCATGCTCGAATGCCTGATCGGGCTGGGGCTTGCCGTCTTCCTTGCGCCGCTTTTCAGGGACCGTAGCTGGCCGATTGCCATTTTGATGCTGCCGCTGATGGTGGCGCCCGCGCTGATGGGACTGATGTATCGGCTCGTGCTGCATGAATTCGCCGGGCCGGTGCCGCATTATCTGTGGGCATGGTTCGGCAACAGCCCTGCGTTTCTCGGACCGAACTCGGCGTTCTGGACGCTGATTGTGGTCGAGACGCTGCAATGGACGCCATTTGCCTTTCTGCTTTTTCACATGGCCTATCAGGCGATCCCGAAAGAGCTGCAGGAGGCGGCATCCATCGACGGGGTGATGGGCCTTGCCCGCTTCTGGCGCATCGAACTGCCCCTGATGCTGCCGACGCTAGCAGCCGCGCTCCTAATCCGCTTCATCGACGGGTTCCGCGTGTTCGACAATGTCTATGTGCTGACCGGAAGCGGGGCAGGGGGCTCCACCACGTCGCTCTCGATCTACATCTATGAAGCCTTCTTCAAGCAGGCGGCCATTGGCAAGGCGGTGGCGGCATCGGTGATCCTGTTCGCCGCGTCCTTTGCCGTGCTTTACGCCCTGAACCGCCTCGCAAGGCGCAGGAGACGTTGATGCTCAATGCGATCCGCTGGGCCGTGTTTGCCCTCGCCGCCTTTGCAATGAACTTTCCGCTCATTGTCACGCTCGTAACCTCCTTTAAGAGCGCGCGCGAAATCACCACCAATCCGGGTCTGTGGATCAATGCGCCGACGCTGGAAAATTATGTGACGGTGCTTACGGTCTCGGACCGGCTGAACATTTTTCTCTATCTCGCCAACAGCTTTGCCGTTGCGGCGATGGGCACGCTTTTGGCCGTGGCGCTGGCGCTGCCGGCGGCCTATGCGATCGTGCGCGGGCGGTTTGGGGAAAACACGCTTCTGCCGTTGATCGTGAATCTGCGGGCGGTGCCGCTCGTCATCTTCGCTATCCCCATCTACATGATGTTCCAGTTCATGGGGCTGCTCGACACACGGTTTGGCCTCGGGCTGGTGATGACCATCGTCAACATTCCGCTGGTGCTGATCATTCTCGTCAACGCCATTTCGGATGTGCCGTTTGAACTGGATGAAGCGGCGATGATCGACGGGGTGAGCCGCACGGGCATTCTTTTCAAGATCGTCGGCCCCGTGTGCCGGCCGGCACTTGTGACGAGCATGATCTTCGGCTTCATCACCGCGTGGAACGAGTTCCTGTTCGGCCTGATGCTGACCACCTCGAAGGCGGTTCCGGTAACGGTCGGTGCATCCTTCTTCTTTGCCGCTTCAGGCGGCGGCGTTCAATGGGGTGTGGCGGCGGCGGTGATGATGGTCGGTGCGCTGCCGCCCATGCTGCTTGGGCTCGTGATGTATCGCAAGATCAGCGGCACGATGATGGCAGGAGCGGTGAAGGGGTAGCGCGGCCTATCGAAGGGGCCCGGTTCACCCGATCCGCTCTTGCGTCTGCGGGTCGAACAGCACCGCCTTGTCGAGATTGAAGGCGAGGCGGGCGGTCTGGCCGGCGGAGATGGGCGCATCGGCGCGCAGGCGGGCGACGATCTCGCGCCCGCCGAGCCGGGTCACCGCGAAGGTGTCGGAGCCGGCCGGCTCGATCACCTCGATTTCGCAATCAAGCTCGCTGACCTGCCGGGCATTGCGGTCGGCGCTGTCGGGATCCGTCAGCGCTTCGGGCCGGATGCCGAACACCACCTCCTTGCCATCGCGGCCTGCAAGCGCGCCATTCGTTCCAGCCATCGGCAAGGTCAGGGGCGCGCCATCCTCGCGCTCCATGACGATGGCGACATCGCTGCCATCGGCTTTCACCTTCGCCGGGATGAGGTTCATGGAAGGCGAACCCATGAAATCGGCGACGAAGAGATTGTTGGGCCGGTTGTAGATCTCGGCGGGCGTGCCGAATTGCTGGAGAACGCCATCCTTCAGGACTGCGATCTTGGTGGCCAGCGTCATCGCCTCGATCTGGTCGTGCGTGACATAGACGATGGTGGTGCCCATGCGCTGGTGCAGGCGCTTGATCTCGGTGCGCATGTCGACACGCAGCTTGGCATCGAGATTGGAGAGCGGCTCGTCGAACAGGAACACCAGCGGATCGCGCACGAGCGCCCGGCCCATGGCGACACGCTGTCGCTGGCCGCCGGAAAGCTGGCTCGGCTTGCGGTCGAGTAGCACGCCGATCTGAAGGGTTTCCGCCACTTTGGCGATGGCCGCATCGCGCTCGGCTTTCGGCGTGCCGCGGATTTCCATGCCGAAGCCGATGTTCTCGGCCACCGTCATGTTGGGGTAGAGTGCATAGGACTGGAACACCATGGCGATGTCGCGCTGCGAGGGGTGAAGGTCATTCACCACCTTGCCATTGATGCTGATCGAGCCGCTGGTGATGGGCTCAAGCCCTGCAATCGTGTTGAGCAGGGTGGACTTGCCGCAGCCGGATGGGCCGACGAGCACCAGGAAGCCGCCCTCTTCGATTTCGAGGTCGATGCCCTTCAGCACATCCACCTTGCCGAAGGATTTTCTGAGGTTGTCGATCTTGAGAAAGGCCATGGGCTTATCCTTTGACGGCGCCGGCCATGAGGCCGCGCACGAAATAGCGTCCGGAGACGATGTAGACGATCAGGGTGGGCAGGGCGGCAAGGATCGCGCCGGCGAAATGGACATTGTATTCCTTCACGCCGCCCGACGAGGACACGAGATTGTTGAGCGCCACCGTCATCGGTTGGGAATCGAAATCGCCGAAGGAGACGCCGAACAGGAAGTCGTTCCAGATATTGGTGAACTGCCAGATGACCGTGACCACGATGATGGGCGCGGAAGAGGGCAGGAGAATGCGCCGGAAGATCTGGAAGAAGCCTGCGCCATCGATCTGCGCCGCGCGGATCAGCTCCGTGGGGAAGGCGGCGTAATAATTGCGGAAGAAAAGCGTGGTGAAACCGAGGCCATAAACCACGTGGATGAGCACCAGCCCCTGTGTCGTGCCGGCAATGCCCAGCATGCCCAGAATACGCGCGGCGGGAATGAGCGCGATCTGGAACGGGATGAAGCAGGACAGAAGAATGAGCCCGAAGACGATGTCATCGCCCCGGAAGCGCCATTTGGTGAGCACATAGCCATTGAGCGCGCCCAGTATGGTGGAGATGGCCACTGCCGGCACCACCATCAGGATGGAATTGAAGAAATAGGGTTTCAGGCCCGTCGGCTGCACGCCCACCTGCGCGCTCGACCACGCCTTGGCCCATGGCTCGAAGGTGAAGACATCGGGCAGGGCGAGCATGTTGCCCTGGCGGATTTCATCGAGCGGCTTCACCGAATTGACCAGCATCACATAGAGCGGCAGAAGGTAGTAGACCGCAAAGACGATGAGGACGGAATAGAGAAGGGCGCGGGCAAGCCTGTTGCCGCTGGCGCCTGCGGTTTTGACGGCACTCATCTCTGCCTCCCCGGCTTCAGTTCGGAATAGAGATAGGGAATGATGATCGAGAAGATCATCACCAGCATGATGATGGCGGACGATGCGCCAATGCCCATCTGGTTGCGGGTGAAGGTGTAGGAATACATGAAGGTGGCCGGCAGTTCGGTGGCCTGACCGGGGCCGCCTCCCGTGAGCGCCACGACCAGATCGTAGGACTTGATCGCCAGATGCGCGAGCACGACGAAGGCGGACAGGAAGACGGGGCGCATCATGGGAATGATGATGCGGCGATAGATGGTGACATTGGACGCGCCATCCATCTGCGCGGCCTTGATGATCTCGCTGTCGACGCCGCGAAGGCCCGCGAGGAACATGGCCATGACAAAACCCGAAGACTGCCAGACGGCGGCGATCACCACCGTGTAGATCGCCAGCGTGCGATCCTTGATCCAGGCGAATTCGAAACTCGTCCAGCCCCAGTCATGCATGGTGTTTTCAAGCCCGATGCCGGGATCGAGAAACCATTTCCATGCCGTGCCGGTGACGATGAAGGAGAGCGCCATCGGATAGAGATAGATCGGCCGCAGGAAGCCTTCGCCACGGATTTTCTGGTCGAGCAGGATCGCCAGAAAGAGACCCAGTACGGAGCAGATGATGATGTAGAGCGAACCGAAGATCGCCAGATTGGTCAGCGCCCGCCACCAGTGACGCAGATCCCACAGTTTTGCGTAATTCTCGAACCCGACGAAGCCATAGGACGGCAGCATGCGCGAATCCGTCATCGACAGGTAGAGCGTGTAGAGGATGAAGGCGTAGACGAAGATCAGGATCAGCGCCATGCTCGGGCTGAGCACCAGGCGCGGGATGATCTCCTGCAGGCGGTTTCGGTTCATGCTGGTTATCCGTGTTCAACGGTGTGGCCCATCGCTTCCCCTCTGCATGCAGGCAGAGGGGAACATGACAATGCGCCAGAGCGATCAGCCCGGCCCGGGAATGTCCGAACCGGGCACCTGCTGCGCTGTTACTGAGCGGCAGCGACGGCGTTCTGAAGCTCTTCGACGGCCTCTTCAGACGTCAGCTCGCCGTTGAAATGCTGGGTGACAACGTCGTTCACCGCATTTTTCACGGCAGCCGGTGCGCCGTGGCCATGGGCCATGGAGCCGAACAGGCCACCGCCCGCATTGGCTTCGGCAAGATCGGCCATGCCCTTCTTGCCACAATCATCGAATGCGTCGTTCGGCACGTCGGTGCGGGCCGGCACCGAGCCCTTGACCACATTGAAGGCGGACTGGAACTCGGGGTTCATGACGGCGGAAGCCATCAGCTTCTGGGCCTTCTGCTTGTCCTCGCCGACCTGGAACATGACGAACTGGTCGGAGTTGAAGGTGACCGAGCCCTGCGTTCCGGGGAAGCGGATGCAGACGAAATCCTCGCCCGGCTTCTTGCCGGCCTTGAGGAACTCGCCCTTGGCCCAGTCGCCCATCATCTGCATGCCGCCCGTGCCCTCGATGACCATGGCCGAGGCCAGGTTCCACTCACGGCCGGAGAAATTGTCATCCACATAGCTGCGCAGCTTCGCCATGCGGTCGAAGGCTTCCTTCATCTTGTCGGAGCCGAGCGCCTCGGGATCGAGCTCGTTGAGCGCGGCCTTGTAGAAATCATTGCCGAGCGAGAGAACGACTGCCTCGAACACCGTGGCATCCTGCCAGGGCTGACCGCCATGGGCGAGCGGGGTGATGCCGTTTTCCTTCATCTTGTCGAGAACGGCGACAAGCTCTTCCCAGGTTTCCGGTGCCTTGCCGCCGGCGGCATCGAGTGCGGCCTTGTTGATCCATACCCAGTTTGTCGAGTGAACGTTGACCGGCGAGGCAATCCAGTTGCCGTCATATTTGGAGAAGTTCTGGAGGGCGGCCGGGACAACGTCGGCCCAGCCTTCTTCCTCGGCGACATCGTTGAGATTGGCGACAACGCCCTGTTCGGCCCAGTCGATGATGTCGAAGCCGAGCATCTGAACAGCAGTCGGCGCATTGCCTGCGGTGACGCGGGCGCGCAGCGCGGTCATGGCAGCCTCACCGCCACCACCGGCGACCGGCATGTCCTGCCAGGTGACACCCTTGGATTCCAGATCTTCCTTGAGAACGTTCAGCGCTGCGGCTTCACCGCCAGACGTCCACCAGTGAAGCACTTCCACACTGTCTTCTGCCATGGCATTGCTGCCGGCGGCCAGGGTGAGAAGGGCTGTTCCCGCCGCCAGCGCGGCGAATTTGCGAATGGTCATGATAATCCTCCCAATGGGATCGCTTGCTCCTCTGCGATCTATCTATTTATAACGTTATAAATCCCTCGAAGGTCAATCAGATTCTTGTCTGACCGCAGGGAGGAGGCAAAACATTGAAAATCAACGGGTATTTTTTCAAATTATTCGCCTCCAACGTGTGGAAACATAAATTTATATCGATTGAAATTATACTTTTTGCCAATTTCGGAGCCCTGGACGCCCATCCACTGGCCACCGGGAGGAGATGACATGGTGCACCGATCCGACCGCCCGACGCTGCGAACCATTGCGGAGATGACCGGCCTTGCCGTCACCACCGTATCCCGGGCTCTTCTCGATGCGCCGCAGATCGCACTGGCCACCCGTCAGCGGGTGCAGCGCGTGGCGCGTGAGATCGGCTACCAGCCTGACCGCGCGGCAAGACATCTGCGCACCGGACGAACCAATGTCATCAGCTTCGTTCTGGATCCGCATGATGAACTGCTGGGCTTTTCAACCTCCATGATAAGCGGTTTGACCCGGGCACTGCGCGGCACTCAGTATCATCTTGTCATCACGCCGCATTTCGCGGAGACGGACTCGACCGATCCGATCGACTACATTCTGCGCAACCGAATGGCCGACGGGGTTGTCATTTCACGCACCGAGCCGGACGACCCCCGGGTCAGGCTTCTGATGGAGAACGATTTTCCATTCGTTTCGCACGGGCGCACCGAGATGGGCTTCGACCATCCCTTTGTCGACTACGACAACATGGCGTTTGCCCGCATCGCCGCTGAGCGACTGGTGGCAAAGGGACGTCGACGGCTGGCGCTTATCCTGCCCCCCGATCGCTTCACCTTTCACGGCCATCTGAAGCGCGGTTTTCAGGAGGCGGCAGCCCGACTGGGAGTGGAGTGGGAACTGCCGAATGAAGTGACGCTCGACAGCGTGTCCGCTGATGTCTATGCGTGGCTGCGCTGGCGATTGAAGCAGCCTTCGCCGCCCGACGGGATCGTGTGTCCCGGCGAGGTTTCGGCGCTGTCCGTCATGGCCGCGCTGAATGATCACGGCCTGATGGTCGGCCGGGAATTCGACATCGTGGCAAAGCAGACTTCCCTGCTTTTTGACGAAGTTCGGCCCCGGATCGACACGGTCTATGAAGACATTGCGGAAACGGGTGAAATGCTCGGAAAACTTCTTCTGCGGCGCATTGCCGGGGAAGCGGCCGGAGCGCTGAACGTTTTGCAGGAGCCGGTTCCGCGATTTACCGGCTGCGACACGGCAGACCACGCCGGGCTTGCGGCGAAGCAGAGTGCGTAAGGGCAAACATCAGGCACGTCATGCCCGGTAGCCTGCGCCGGCCTGGGCGGCGAGAAGCTCCTGGAGCCTTTTGAGCATATCTGCCTCTTCCTTTTCATCGACAACATCGATGGACAGGAGTTCCATTGCCCGAACACCGTGTACCACTAGCAGGGCGATGACGGCCAGCGAAGGGTCGCTTGCGCCGGCCTTCATCTCATCCAGAACCTCGCGCTGATATTTTTGCACGGGCTTCAGAAAATCGGGATTCTCGGCAAGGGCCGCCAGGAGGCCGGACGGCGGCGGGCGGCTCTCTTTGCGCTCCTCGACGAACAGGTCGATATAGGCCCGCACGACGCCATTGGCGTTCACGCCATGCATCTGTTTGCGCATCTGAAACTTCGCGTAGTCTTCGCTGACAAAAGACTCGACAAGGGCTTCGAACAGTTTCGACTTGCTGGAAAAGTGATAGAGCAGCCCGCCCTTGGAGACGCCCGCACGAGCCGCGACCGCATCGAGCGACATGCTGGCAGCGCCCGCCTCGCGAACGATTTCAGCCGCTGCGTCGAGAATTTTTTCCCGCGCACCGGATCCCGGTTTCACCATTCCTGACATCCTGAAGCTTGACAATACCGTCCAGACGGTACAGTAAAGCGCCGGCTTTTGGCAAGATGGGTTTTCCCGCTCTCTTGTTCAGAACGCGTCGCATCGCTATCTGCGCCACACTTATGTAAACTAAACGATATCCTTTCAGCACGCCTCCGGGGTCCGACGACATGATCAAGCGTCTTCTCATCGCCATTGTCCTGCTCGCAATTCTTGCGGGCGGCATAGTCGGCTTCAACATGTTCCGGGATCAGGCGATCCAGCAGTTCTTCGCCAACATGCCGGTTCCCACCGTCACGGTTTCGACCGTTGAAGCGAAAGAAGGCAAATGGACACCGGCCATCGAGGCGATCGGAACGGTGAACGCCAATCAGGGTGTTGACCTGACGGTCGAGACCACCGGCATCGTGACGGACATTCGTTTCGAGGCGAACCAGCAGGTCAGCGCCGGTGATACGCTCCTCAAGCTGGAGGATAACATCCAGCAGGCCGATCTGAGTGCGTCCCGCACCCAGGCAGCACTTGACCAGCAGGCACTGGATCGCGCCCGCGAACTGCGCAACCGCGGCGTCAGCTCAGGGGTGTCGCTCGACAATGCCGAGGCAGCCGCCCAGGCATCCGCGGCGCAGGTTGAGAAGGCGGAGGCCGTTTTGCAGCAGCGCCAGCTGAGGGCGCCTTTTTCCGGAACGATCGGCATTCCGCGCGTCGACAAGGGCCAGTATCTCTCGCCCGGGACCATTGTCGCCACGTTGCAGGACATGGAGACGATGCGCGCCGATTTCACCGTTCCCGAACAGCAGCTCGGCAATCTGAACATCGGCCAGCCGGTTCGGCTCTCGCTCAACGATGACAGCGAGACATTCGAAGGTGAAATCACCGGCATCGACCCCAAGGTCGATCCTTCAAGCCGACTTGTTTCAGTGCGTGCACGCATCGACAACACGTCTGGAAGGCTGACCCCTGGCCAGTTCGTGCAGGTCCAGGTGATCCTGCCGGAAGAAGATGGCGTTATCGCCCTGCCGCAGACCGCCGTCGTGACCAGCCTTTATGGTGACTATGTGTTTGTTGCCCGCAAACCGGACGACGCGGAGGACGACGAAAAACTGGAAGCGCGCCAGGTGTTTGTCGAGGTCGGGCGTCGCTCGGGCCATCTGGTCGAAATCCGCTCGGGCGTCAAACCCGGCGATGTGGTGGTGACTGCCGGTCAGAACCGCCTTTCCAACGGGACGCCGGTCGCAGTCGACAACACGATCAACCCCGGCGCTGCCGGTCTGCCTTCCCAAAACGATCAGGGCGACGATAAAGCCAAGACCGAAGAGGCCGCAGCCCAATGAGCTTTTCCGACATCTTCATCCGCAGGCCGGTCCTTTCGACCGTTCTCGGACTGCTGATCCTGCTGCTCGGTTTCCAGGGTCTCTTCAATCTACAGGTTCGCCAGTATCCGGAAGTCGAGGAAACGGTGATCACCGTGACCACGATCTATCCCGGTGCGAGCGCCGATCTGATCCAGGGCTTCATCACGGCTCCCATTGCACGCGCGGTGGCAACGACGGAGAACGTCGATTATGTCACCTCGCAGAGCCGGCCTTCCGCCAGCTCGGTGAGTGTGCAGATGCGGCTGGGGTCGGATCCCGATGTGGCACTGACGGAGGTCATGTCCAAGGTGCAGCAGGTGCGCAGCCAGCTGCCATCGGACGCCAAGGACCCGACCATCGTGAAAGGCACGGGCATGCAGTTCGCCACCATGTATCTGGCGATGCAGAACCCCAACATGTCGAGCGAGCAGCTCACCGAATACATCGAACGCGTGATCCGGCCCCGCATGTCGACCATCGAGGGCGTGGCCGAGGTCCAGATCATCGGCGCGGCGAACTATTCCATGCGGGTGTGGATCGATCCGGTGCGGCTGGCGGCGCGCCAGCTCACGGCAGCTGAAGTTCTGGCCGGCATCAAGGCATCGAACTTCCTGGCAGCCCCCGGCAAGACGGAAAACGAATATGTCGCCTACGCCATCTCGATGGAATCCACGCTGCAGACTCCCGAGGCGTTCGGTGCCCTGCCCCTGAAGGCAAAGGGCGACGACGTGGTGCGGCTGCGCGATGTGGCCGATATCGAGCTTGCTGCCGAGAGCACCGACATGGTGGTCAGCTTCAACGGCCAGCCGGGCACATTCATCGGCGTGTTCCCCACGCCGGGAGCAAACCCGCTCGACATGGCGAGTGCCGTGACGGAGGAGCTGCCTGAAATCCAGTCGAGCCTGCCGGAAGGCATGAGCATCGAGGTTCTTTACGATGCGACAGAATCCATCAGCGCCTCCATCGACGAGGTCTTCAAGACCATCATGGAAGCGGTGCTGATCGTTATCGTCATCATTCTGCTGTTCCTCGGCTCGTTCCGCTCCGTCCTCATGCCCATCGTGACGATACCGCTGTCTCTGATCGGTGTCTGTTTCGTCCTCTTCATGCTGGGGTATTCCATCAACCTCCTGTCGCTTCTGGCCATGGTGCTGGCGATCGGTCTGGTGGTGGACGACGCCATCGTGGTGGTGGAAAACATCCACCGGCATATCGAGGAAGGGCTTTCGCCACGGCGCGCTGCCTTTGTCGGCATGAAGGAAATTACCGGCCCGGTGGTCGCCATGACGATCACGCTGGCCGCCGTGTTTGCGCCGCTCGCCTTTACCGGCGGTCTGACCGGCTCGCTGTTCCGCGAGTTTGCGATGACGCTCGCCGGTGCGGTGGTGATCTCCGGCATTGTCGCGTTGACGATCACGCCGATGATGTCGGCGCGCATTCTCAAGCGCGGCAATCACAGTCGGTTTCAGGTCATCGTCGACAGGACGTTCGACAGGCTGGCCAACTTTTACGAAAGGCTCGTTGCGGGTTCGCTCAACTATCGCGCCGTCACGCTCATGGTCGTCTTCGTGCTGCTCGGCCTGACCGGGTTCATGCTGATGAACACATCGAGCGAACTGGCACCGGAAGAGGATGATGGCGCACTGTTTTCTCTCGTGACCGCGCCCTCCTATGCGACCACCGACTACACGACGCTCTACACCACGCAGATCCATGAGCTGACAAAAGATCTGCCGGAACTCAAGGCCAGCTTCTCCATTGTGGGCTTTGGCGGGCAGACCAATTCGGGCATCGCGCTGTGGGCCTTCAAGGACTGGGCGGACCGTGACCGGTCGCAGAAGGAAATCCAGCAGGACATTCAGGCGCGCCTCTCCAAGGTGGCCGGTGTTCAGGCGCTGGTTTTCGCACCGCCTTCACTGCCCGGCGCGGGCGGCGGGCTGCCGATCTCGCTCGTGATCCAGTCAACCAGCGATTCCGCGCGGGTTTACGAGGTGGCCGAGAAGATCAAGGAAGAGGCGCAGGCTTCCGGCCGCTTCATCGTGGTGCAGAACTCGCTCGCCTATAATGCGCAGCAGGTGGTGGTGACCATCGACCGCGAGCGCGCTGCCGCACTCAACCTGCCGATTTCGGATGTTGGCACGACACTTGGCCTTCTCGTCGGTGGTGGCTCCATCGCGCAGTTCGACCGAGATTCGAACAGCTACGACATCATCATGCAGGTGCCAAAGGAATATCGTGAGAACCCCGAAAGGCTGGGCGATTTCTTCGTGCGCAGCGCGACGGGCGAAATGGTGCCGCTCTCGGCGGTCATCACGGTGTCGACGGATGTGTCGGCTGCGGCCATCGAGCAGTTCAACCAGTTGAACTCGGCCACGATCTCGGCCCTGCCGGTGCCCGGTGTCTCGACCGGCGACGGCGTTGCCGTGATCGAGGACATCGCCCGCAACACGATACCGGACGGCTTCTTCATCGAATATTCGGGCCAGTCGCGGCTTGAGGTGGAGCAGGGCAACACGATCCTGATCGCCTTCACTCTGGCCGTGGTGGTGATCTATCTGGTGCTTGCCGCACAGTTCGAGAGCTTCCGCGATCCGCTCATCATCATGATGACGGTGCCATTGTCGATCTTCGGTGCGCTGCTTCCGCTCAATCTGGGCCTGTCGACGCTGAACATCTACACCCAGGTGGGCCTGATCACGCTGATAGGCCTGATCACCAAGCACGGCATTCTGATGGTGGAGTTTGCCAACCAGCAGCGTGAGGAACATGGCCTCTCGCGCCTCGACGCCATCATCGCTTCGGCCAAGGTGCGCCTGCGGCCGATCCTCATGACCACGGCCGCCATGGCGCTCGGCGTCGTGCCGCTGATCATGGCATCGGGTGCGGGCGCCGCGGCACGCTACTCGATGGGTCTCGTCATCTTCACCGGCCTGATCGTCGGCACCACCTTCACGCTGTTCGTGGTACCGATGTTCTACTCTTTCATTGCGAAGAAAACGCTGGAGAGCGAGGAAGACGATCATCCCGGCGGGCAGACACAGCCTGCACCGGCAGGCGAGTAAGACTTGAGGAAACCCCGCTTCGGCGGGGTTTTTTCTGCGCGGTCATAATATGTTTTTGCCGGCAACCCGATTTGATCGGTCTGAGCCGGCACATTCTTCCTTGTCGCCACATTCATGATGAGTGTGGCACCCGGGATGAACCCGGGGTCGGGCATTTTACCCCCCGAAAGGGGGAGCACCGAAAGGAAGGAGTTCTTCATGATTCTTCGCAGCAGATTGCGCATGGTAGCAGCCGCATTCGTTTTCACCGCGGGTGCGACAACGCTCGCTCCGGCGCTTGCACAGGATGCCGTGCCGACGCCCGCTCCCAACCGGCAGGCACAGTCATTCGATGAAAAGAAGCTCGAAGCGTTCACCGTGGCGTTTCTGGCCGTGAGCGACGTGAAGCAGCAATATAGCGAACGCTTCCGGCAGGCTCCCGGCGAAACGGAAAAGCAGCAGGTTCAGAGCGAAGCGACAAAGAAGATGGAACAGGCTGTCGACCAGACCGATGGCATCTCGGTGGATGAGTACAACGAGATCATCCAGACGGCCCAGACGGACGAGACGCTGGCCAAGAAGCTGAATGGCATGATCGGTGAAGCCGCGAAATCGCAGCAGTGATCTGCATCCGGGGAGAGGGCGTCGTCAGGCGCCCTTTTCCAGCTCTTCGAAGAGGGCAACAACCGCGTCGCGCGCAACGGAGATGTGATAGCGCAAGGCTTCACGCAACTCGTCTCCGTCTCGTTTTCTCACCGCCTCCATGATGGGCTCATGGGTTTCGGCCATCCGCTGCGGGTCGTCATAAAGCTTGCCGATCAGCGTGATGCCCGCGCGCATTTCAGTTGCCAGCTCGTCATAGACACGCAGGAGACGGGCATTCCCGCTCGCCTTGCAGAGCATGCGGTGGAAGGCGAAATCCTCGAAAATCTGTGTCTCGATCGACGCCTGGCCGGCCGTGCCATAAAGGCGGCCAAGCTGTTTTTCGAGGGCGGCGAGGTCCGCCCCGGTGGCGCGTTCCACCGCAAGACAGCCCGCATGCAATTCGAGGCCGATGCGCAACTCGTAGATGTCGCGCATCTCGCTGGCGCTGAATGTGCGGACAAAGAAACCGCGCCGCGGCGAAAAGGTGACAAGGCCCTGGCTCTCCAGAAGGCGCGCGGCCTCGCGGACAGGCGCGCGGCTGGTGCCGAACTCGCGCGATAGCTGAAGCTCCGTCAGACGCTCGCCAGGCTTCAGATGTCCGGTGACAATCGCCTCGGTGATCTGCCGGGCAATCTGCGTCACCAGATCGATCGTGGACACTTCCGAAAACACGCTCACGGCCGTTTTCCCAAAACTTCCCCTCCCAATGGCCTCGCAGCGAAGACGCCGCGGGTACCTGCCACTATGGCAGGCGAAATGACGATTGTCGACAATTGACACTTTGGCCGAACCTGTGCTTGCCTGTCGATCAACAAAACGGCTCTGAGGGGAGCCGCGCGACAACGACATGATCACCGTTCGGCCCCGGACGGTTTGCGCGAGGGAGATGTTGATGAACGTACAATCCCAACCGGTTTCAGCTGACGATACCGGGCAACCGCGTGAAAGGATCGAGCTGGCGGCGGCCTATCGGCTGATCGCGCATTATCACCTGGATGACAGCATCTTCACGCATATCTCGGCCCGGGCGCCGGCAGAGGAAGGCGAGCACGCCTTCCTGATCAACCCGTTCGGACTGCGCTTCGACGAGGTCACGGCGACGAATCTCGTGACCGTGGACATCAATGGCGAGATCCTGCGCGACAATCATGGTGCGGGCATCAACAAGGCAGGCTTCACCATCCACAGCGCCGTCCATGCGGCACGGCCCGACGTGCATTGCGTTCTACACACGCACACGGTGGCGGGCGTTGCCATCTCCTCCATGGAAGAGGGCATACTGCCGCTGAACCAGTGGTCGCTGCAGTTTCACAACCGCCTTGCCTTCCATGACTATGAGGGCATCGCGCTGGATCTCGGCGAGCGCGAGCGGCTTGTCGCCGATCTGGGCGACCGCAATGTCATGATCCTGCGAAACCACGGGCTTCTGACCTGCGGGCGCACGGTGGGCGAGGCTTTCGCGCTCATGTTCAACATGGAGCGCGCCTGCCGCGCGCAGCTTGCCATCATGTCTTCGGGTGGAAAGCAGATCCGCATTGCCGAGGAACTGGCCGAGAAGACGGCGCGCCAATATGAGGGCTGGGACACTCACCACACCGGCAACAGGCCCGACCCGCAATGGGAGGCGTTTCAGCGCCTCGCCATCAAGCACTATCCCGATCTCGTGGAGTGAGAGCGGACTGAAGCAAAGCAATTGTCCGGCAGGGTCAAGGGAGAACGATCTTTTGCCGGGAAACAAAAAAGGGGAACGAAAGCCATGCTGAAACGACTGACGACACTCGCCGCCGCCATGCTGGTCTCGACGGCGCTCAATGCAGAGCCCGTTTCGGGCGGACGCGCCAATGTGGTGATCCAGCCGGAGCCGCCAAGCCTGATGATGGGTCTGGTGCAGAACGGCCCGACGCAGATGGTTGCGGGACAAATCTATGAGGGTCTGCTGCGCTACGACGAGAAGCTGCAGCCCATGCCGCAGCTCGCCAAATCCTGGGAGGTTTCGGAGGATGGCCTGACCTATACCTTCACGCTGCACGAAAATGTGAAATGGCATGACGGTGAGCCGTTCACCTCCGCCGATGTGGTGTTTTCTGCCGATGTCTTCCTGCGCGAAACCCATGCGCGCCTGCGCACCTCGCTGGAGCATGTGGACTCCATCACCGCGCCCGACGACACGACAGTCGTTTTCAAGCTGAAGCAGCCCTTCGGCCCGTTCCTCGGAATTTTCGAGGCCGGCACGATGCCGATGGTGCCCAAGCACATCTATGAAGGCACGGATTACAAGAACAACCCGGCCAACAACACGCCGCTCGGCACCGGGCCGTTCAAGTTCACCGAATGGGTGAAGGGATCGCATATCCTGCTCACCAAGTTCGAGGACTATTACGAGGAGGGCAAACCCTATCTCGACGAGATCTACTGGCATGTGATCCCGGACGCGGCTTCGCGCGCGGTTGCCTATGAGACGGGCGTGGTGGACATCCTGCCCGGCGGCTCCGTGGAGAATTTCGACGTTCAGCGCATCGCCGACATGGAGAACACCTGCATCACCGACAAGGGCTGGGAATATTTCGGACCGCTGTCGTGGATGTGGCTCAACAACCGCGAAGGCCCCGACGGCCGACAAGCGCTTTCGCCAGGCGGTGATGTATGCGATGGACCGCGACTTCGCTCGCGACGCGCTGTGGAACGGCCTCGGCAAGGTTGCGAAAGGCCCGGTATCCTCGTCGACGCGTTTCTTCACCGACAACGTGACCGCATATGACCACGACCCGGAGAAGGCCAAGGCCCTGCTCGAAGAGATGGGCTATGACGGCGAGACCGTGCGCCTTCTGCCGCTGCCCTATGGCGAGACATGGCAGCGCTGGGCCGAGGCCGTGAAGCAGAATCTCGGCGAAGTGGGCATCAATGTCGAGATCGTCTCCACCGATGTGGCCGGCTGGAACCAGAAGCTGGCCGAGTGGGACTACGACATGGCCTTCACCTATCTCTACCAGTATGGCGATCCGGCGCTGGGCGTCGCCCGCACCTACATTTCCACCAACATTGCCAAGGGTTCGCAGTGGAACAATGTGGAAGGCTACGAGAACAAGGAGATCGACGATCTCTTTGCCAAGGCAGCGGTCGCCGTGACGGCGGAGGAACGCCAGAAGCTCTACACCGAAGTGCAGCAGAAACTCGTGGATGACGTGCCGGTGGCCTGGCTGCTGGAACTCGGTTTCCCGACCATCTATCGCTGCAACGTGAAGGATCTCGTCACCACGGCCATCGGCGTGAATGACGGGTTCAAGGACGCCTATATCGAGAAATAGGCCAACAGCCTGATCCGGATGCGCGGGCGAAACATCCCGCGCATTCCTGCCTTGGTTCTGATCCTGCAGGGGCCCGATGCTACGCTTCATACTCATGCGCCTGGGCAAGGCGGCGATCATCCTGATCGCCATCCTGACGCTCAACTTCTTCCTGATCCACGCCGCACCCGGCGATCCCGCCGCCGTGATGGCAGGCGAGGCGGGGGCCGCCGACGCGAAATTCATCGCGCAGTTGCGCGAGCAGTTCGGCCTCGACAAGCCGCTGCTCACCCAGCTCGGGATCTATCTCAAGGGCGTGCTGCAGTTCGATCTCGGCTTTTCCTATCGCCAGCAGATGCCCGTGGCCGACCTGATCCTCGACCGGCTGCCCGCGACACTGCTCCTGACCATGACGGCTTTCGTCATCTCGCTTGTGCTCGGCACGCTGGCAGGCGTTCTCGCCTCCGCGCGTGTCGGCAAATGGTCGGACACGGCGATCTCCACCCTGGCACTGCTCTTCTATGCGACCCCGCTTTACTGGGCCGCACTGATGGCGGTGCTTCTGTTCTCCGTCCATTTCAACTGGCTGCCGGGTTTCGGCTATGAGACGGTGGGCGCGAACTACACCGGCTTTCGCCGCGCGCTCGACATCGGCCAGCATCTGATCCTGCCGGCCACCACGCTCGGCCTCTTCTTCATGGCGGTCTATATGCGCATGACGCGGGCCTCCATGCTGGAGGTCAGCCAGCTCGATTTCGTCAAGACGGCGCGGGCCAAGGGGCTGAAGCCCGGCATCATCCAGCGCCGCCACATCTTCCGCAACGCCATGCTGCCGGTGGTGACGCTTGCCGGCCTGCAGGCGGGCCAGCTCGTGGGCGGCGCGGTGCTGACCGAAACCGTGTTCGCGTGGCCCGGCATCGGGCGGCTGATGTTCGAGGCGCTCGCACAGCGCGACTACAACCTGCTTCTTGGCGTGTTCTTCGTCTCCGCCGCCATGGTGCTCCTGTTCAACCTCATCACCGACATTCTCTATCGGTTCGTTGACCCAAGAATCCGGGTGGCATGATGGCTGATTTCTGGAAACGCTTCTCTCGCAATCGTGGCGCCGTGATCGGCCTTGCGATCCTCGTATTCGTCATACTGGTGGCGCTGCTTGCGCCGCTCATCTTCCCGCAATCGCCGTGGCGCATGGTGCAGCGGCCCTTCCTGCCGCCATTTGCCATGGACCAGTATCCGCTGGGAACCGACGCGCTTGGGCGCGATGTGATCTCGGGCCTTGCCTATGGGGCGCAGGTTTCGCTTCTGGTCGGCCTCGTCTCGACGGTTGCCGCCCTTCTGATCGGCATTCCCATCGGCGCGCTTGCCGGCTATTTCGGCGGCTGGGTGGACGACGCGCTGATGCGCTTTACCGAGTTCTTCCAGACCGTGCCGAGCTTTGCGCTCGCCATCGTTCTGGTGGCGATCTTCCAGCCCTCGATCGAATCGATCATCGCCGCAATCGCCATCGTGAGCTGGCCGCCCGTCGCCCGCCTCGTGCGCGGCGAGGTGCTATCGCTGCGCTCGCGCGAATATGTGGAGGCGGCGATCCTTTCGGGCCAGACCAGCCTCACGATCATTCTGCGGCAGGTTCTGCCCAACACGATCTCGCCCATCATCGTGCTTGCCTCGCTGATGGTGGCCACAGCGATCCTTCTGGAATCCTCGCTGTCCTTCCTCGGCCTCGGCGACCCCAATCTGATGTCGTGGGGCTACATGATCGGCGCGGCGCGCACCGTGATCCGGCAGGGCCTGGTGGCTTTCCTTCTTTCCCGGCGTTGCCATTCTGCTCACCGTTCTGGCGCTGAACCTGATCGGCGAAGGGCTGAACGATGCGCTCAACCCGCGCCTTGCGCGGCGCGGCAAATAGGAGGGCGCGATGACAGACCCCGTTCTCAGCATCCGAAACCTGAAGATCGCGCTGCCGGAGGGTGCCGACCGCGACTTTGCCGTCAACGATGTCTCCTACGATCTCCACGCCGGTGAAATTCTCTGCATCGTCGGAGAATCGGGTTCGGGCAAATCCATGTCGGCCAATGCGGCCATGGGGCTTCTGCCCGATCTGGTGCGGCCGGTGGGCGGCGAAATCCTCTTCGAGGGCATGGATCTTCTAAAACTCTCGGAAACCGAGATGATGGATCTGCGCGGCAAGAAGATCGCCATGATCTTTCAGGAGCCCATGTCCGCCCTCAACCCGCTGATGCGCGTGGAAGACCAGATTGCCGAAGTGTTTGAGGCGCATGGTCTGCTGACACCGAAGGAGCGCGCCGCGCGCGCCATCGAACTCCTGACGGAAGTGGGCATTCCCGACCCCGAAAAGGCCGCGCGCGCCTATCCGTTCCAGCTTTCCGGCGGGCAGCGGCAGCGCGTCATGATCGCCATGGCGCTGGCGCTCGAACCGCGCATGCTGATCGCCGACGAGCCGACCACCGCGCTCGACGTGACCACACAGGCGCAGATCCTGGAGCTGATCCGCAATCTGCAGGAAAAGCACGGCATGGCGGTGATGTTCATCACCCATGATTTCGGCGTGGTTGCCGAGATCGCCGACCGCGTGGCGGTGATGCAATATGGCAAGATCGTCGAGGCCGGCACCGCCGACGACGTGCTCGACAATCCGCAGCATGAGTACACGCAGAAGCTGATCGCGGCGATCCCGAAACTTGCCGCCGGGGTGAGCGAGGAAACGGTGGGCAAGACGCCGATCCTCGAAGTGGAAGGGCTCAACAAGACCTATGTGACCGGCGGCGGGCTGCTCTTTTCCAAGCCGCGCGTGGTGCATGCGGTCAACGATGTGAACCTGACGCTGGCCGAGGGCGAAACGCTGGGCATTGTCGGCGAATCCGGTTCCGGCAAGTCGAGCGTCGGGCGCTGTCTCGTGCGGCTGATGCAGCCCGATTCCGGCACGGTGAAGCTGGCCGGCCACGACATGGCACAGCTTTCGGGCGAGGCGCTGCGCGAGGCGCGCAAGTCGATCCAGATGATTTTTCAGGATCCCTATGCCTCGCTCAACCCGCGCTCCAAGGTGGGCCGCATCATCGCCGAAGGGCCGATGGCGCACGGGGTTTCGAAGCAGGAAGCCTATGCGCGCGCGGTGAAACTTCTGGAACTGGTGGACCTCGATGCGCTCGCCATCGACCGCTATCCGCACGAGTTTTCAGGCGGCCAGCGCCAGCGCATCGGCATTGCCCGCGCGCTGGCGCTGGAACCGCGCGTCATCATTGCCGACGAGGCGGTTTCGGCGCTCGACGTTTCCATTCAGGCGCAGGTGCTCGATCTTCTGGCGGAGCTCAAGGAGCGGCTCAATCTGGCGCTGATCTTCATCACCCACGATCTGCGCGTCGCTGCCCAGATCTGCGACCGCATCGCGGTGATGCAGAAGGGCAGGGTGGTCGAGATGGGGCCGGCGCATGCCATCTTCAACAATCCTCAGAGCGATTACACACGCACCCTGATCGAGGCCATTCCCGGCCGCGAGAAGGAGCTGGCGGCGGCGGGGTGAGGATGGTTGCTATGTGTGGCTGTGGCAGCGCGGTGCGTGCCCGTCCCCTCGCCCTTCGACAGGCTCAGGATGAGGGGAGGGGCATGGAGAGGCTGGCGTCTGTGGCGAAGGATTGCAAAACGCCCGCGCTTCCGACACCAGCCCTTAGCCGTTTCTCAGCTCCACCGCTCAGCCAGCAATCGCCAAGACCAGCTCTCATCCTGAGCTTGTCGAAGGGCGAGGGCGGGATGACGGGCGCCATCACTCACCACTCTCAACACTAATCCGCAGGAACCACCAATTTGGACGAACAACTGGCACAAAAAATCCTCGCAGCCGTCGAGGAGGGCTTTGAAGAACAGATCGGTTTTACCGAAGAGCTGATCCGCTTTCCCTCGCTGCGTGGAAAGGAAAAACCCGCCCAGGAATTCGTGCACAAGGCGCTCGAAGCGCGTGGCTATGCGGTGAAAACCTTCCATATCGATGAAGACAAAATCAGGGATCACCCGGGCTTTTCGCCCGTGGCCGTCGATTACTCCGACGCAGTGAACGTGATCGCCACCCACGCACCGCGCATCGAGAAAGGCCGGTCGCTGATCCTGAACGGTCACATGGATGTGGTGCCGGAAGGCCCGCACGACATGTGGGAGGTCTCGCCACCCTATGAGCCCAAGCGCGAGGGCGACTGGCTCTATGGGCGCGGCGGCGGCGACATGAAGGCCGGCATCGCGGCCAACATTTTCGCGCTCGACGCGCTGCGCCGCATCGGCCTTCAACCGGCGGCGAAAGTGCATGTACAAAGCGTCGTTGAGGAGGAGTGCACAGGCAATGGCGCGCTCGCCTGCCTGGTGGAGGGCTATACGGCGGATGCCGCGATCATTCCCGAACCGGAAGACGAAATGCTGGTGCGCGCCAATACGGGGGTTTTGTGGTTCGAGGTGAATGTGTCGGGCCACCCCGTGCATGTGCGCGAGGCGGGCACAGGGGCCAACGCCATCGAGGCGAGCTTCCGCGTGATCGAAAGCTTGAAACGCCTGACTGCGGATTGGAACGGCGAGAAGGCGAACTATCCTTATTTTGAGGAGCTCGATCACCCGATCAATTTCAATGTCGGCAAGATCGAAGGTGGCGACTGGGCCTCCACCGTGGCGGCCCTGGTGCAAGCTCTCCTGCCGCATCGCCATCTATCCCGGTGACGACCCGAAGGATCGCGCAGCGCAGATCGAGGCGCATCTGGCGCGCGAGCTGGCCGACGATGCCTTTCTCGGAAACCGCCCACCGGAGGTGATCTGGAACGGGTTTTTCGCGCGCGGCTATGTGCTGGAGGAAGGGACGGATGCCGAAAAGGCGCTGGCCGAAGCGCACCGCGCGGCAACCGCGAGCGAACTGAAAAGCTTCGTCACACCCGGCTATCTCGATGCGCGCGTCTTCGTGATCTATGCGGGCATGCCGTGCCTCGTCTATGGTCCGATCACGGAGAACATTCACGGGTTCGATGAGCGCGTGAGCCTTTCCTCCATAAAGCGGGTAACCGGCGCGATCGCGCTATTCATCGCCGACTGGTGCGGGGTGGAACCCATCGAGACGGAGGCTGCACATGGCTGACGGACAGGTGATCGAGGGCGTCTATCTGAGCAACGCCTTCGACCTGCATGCGCTTTATGGACATGCGCTGGCCCCGCATGCGGGCAGGATCCGGCTGCGGCACCCGCATGAGATCGATGATCCGGAGGCGATCCGCTTTGCGCTGTGCTGGCGCCCTGCCGACGATGCATTCCTGCCCTATCCGAATTTGCGGCTTGCGCATTCCATTGCGGCGGGCGTCGACAGCATCATCAATTGCCCGAGCCTGCCCGAGGACGCGGTTGTGGCGCGCGTGCGCGACCCGGATCAGGGCGATGTGATGGCAGGCTTCGCGGCATGGCATGTGATCTGGCATCATCGCAACATGCGCCACCACATCGTGCATGAGGCCAGGCACGAATGGGCGCGGCTCATCCCATCGATCATGAAGCCACCCCGCGAGACACCGGTGGGCATTCTCGGTTTCGGGCTGATGGGGCGGGCCATTGCCCGCGCGGTGACGGCCATGGGCTTTCCTGTGGTTGCTGCCGTGCGGACCTCGCCAACGGAAGGGCTGCCCGGCGTGCGCTTCGAGAGCGGCAAAGGAGCCGCCCGGCGTGTTGCGGAACAGGCTGCAATCCTGATCAACGTGCTGCCGCTGACGCAAGAGACGCGCGGCCTGCTCGATCTCGATTTCTTCAACCGGATGCCGGAAGGGGCCGCTCTCATCCAGCTTGGGCGAGGCGAACATCTGATCGAGGCCGATCTTGTGCGTGCGCTCGACAGCGGCCGCATCGCCTCTGCCTCGCTCGACGTTTTCGAGGTCGAACCATTGCCGAAGGATCATCCCTTCTGGGCGGATGAACGCATCCTCGTCACGCCGCATCAGGCGGGCGACTGCTCGCCGCACACCATGGCGGAACAGCTTGTCCGCGCCGCACAGGCTGTGGTGGCAGGAAAAATACCGGAAACGGTGGTCGACAGATCCAACGGATATTGAAGGACGACAATGAAAGCCATTTTCGACGAACGCCAATTGCGGCACACGCCGGAGCGCTATTTCCGGCGCGGGGCCTATATGCCCCATCCCGAACAGGCAGAACGCGCGATCCTGATCCGCGACATGCTGGTCAAAAACGACTTCCCCATAGAGAAACCGCGCGATTTTGGCGAGGGGCCGGTCAAGGCGGTGCATGACCCGGACTATGTGGATTTCTGGAAAGATGCTTATGAGCGCTGGCGTGCGGAGGCGCCGGATCAGGAGCCGATCCCCAACTGCCACCCCGGCCCGCGCCGTGGGCGGCCTTCCTCATCCGTTTTCGGCCAGCTCGGCTGGTGGGCGACCGACACATCGGTTCCGCTCACGGAAGGCACGTGGGAGGCCGTCTACTGGTCGGCGCAGACTGCCCTTGAAACCGCCGAACGCGTGAAGGAAGGCGAACGCATGGTCTATGGCCTGTGCCGCCCGCCGGGTCACCACGCGCTTTCCAATGCGTCGAACGGCTTTTGCCTCTTCAACAATGCGGCCATTGCAGCGCAAAGCCTGCGCGAACGCTTCGGTAAGGTGGCGGTGCTCGACATCGACACGCATACGGGCAATGGCACGCTCGACATCTTCTATGATCGCGGCGACGTTTTCGTCTGCTCGCTGCACACGGACCCCGACCTCTACCCGACCTATTATCTCGGCTATGAGGACGAGCGCGGCGAGGGCGAAGGCGAGGGGGCGACGCTCAATCTCTGCCTGAAACCCGGTTCGGACACGGAAACGATCCTTGGCCGCTTCCGCGAGGGGCTTGCGGCCATCACCACCTTCGGCGCGGAGGCGCTGGTGATTTCGCTGGGGCTCGACATGGCGGCGGACGATCCGCTCTCGGAGGTCAAGCTCACCGGCGACGGCTTTGCCACCATGGCGCGCGAGATCGCGGCGCTGGGGTTGCCGACGGCATTAATCCAGGAAGGCGGCTATCTCGGACCTTCGCTCTCCAGAAATGCGGAAATCTTCCTCACCGCCAGCCGGAAAGCACTGGCGGGCTGAGGCGGCTTGGCCGTTTCGGTGTTGCGCCATCCCGCAAGCAGGGTTCGCTCCGGGATGGCGCGTGGAAATTATCCACCGCTATTGGAATTTTTATTCCAGTTGCGTAGTGTCTGCTCCTTTCCAGCGAGAGGAACCGCACGGGCATGGCAGAGCATTCCGCACCGCAGACCATCGAGGATCTGCTCGACCGCATGCTGGAGGTTTCCGATGGCCTGCCCAAGCGCCTGAAGCAATGCGCAGACTATGTGGCTGCGAACCCTGACCGCATTGCGGTTTCGACCGTGGCAGAGATGGCCGAGGGCGCAGGCGTGAAGCCTTCCGCCTTCATGCGATTTTGCCAGGTGCTCGGCTTTTCGGGCTTTTCGCAGATGCAGCGCCTGTTTCGCGATTCCTACGCCCAGAACTGGCCCGACTATCCTACGCGACTGGAAAAACTGCGCGAAAGCGGCGCGGGCAGTCCCTCCGCCCTTCTGGCGGAGTTCATCGAGGCAGGGCGCCTTTCGCTCGAAAGTCTGGCCAAGACTATCGATCCGGAGACGCTGGAGGCCGCCATCAAGGCGCTTTCCCAGGCGAACATGGTGCATATTGTCGGCCTGCGCCGGGCCTTTTCCGTCGCTACCTATTTCGCCTATGCCTTTGAAAAAATGAATGTGCCAGCGATGCTGCACGATCATGTCGGCAGGCTCGACAATCGTCATGCCATTCGCAAGGGCGACGCCGTGATCGCGATCACCTTCGCGCCCTACACGCCTGAAACGATCGAACTGGCCGAGGCCGCGCGCGCGGCCGGAGCCGAAGTGGTGGCGATCACCGATGCCATCGCAAGTCCGCTACGCCCGGTCACCCCGCTCATGCTGACGGTTTCGGAAGCCGATTTCGGAGACTTCCGCTCACTCTCCGCAACACTCTCGCTCGCCGTGGCTCTTGTCGTGGCCGTGGGGGCGAATGTGGAACAGAAATAGAATTTCAACATTGCTTTCATCCAAAAAATAGAACATATCTTCCATTATCGTCAGTGACGGAACACTGAACCCGGCTCCCCGTCGACCCTGTTGTCCAACGGGAGAACGCGCGTCAGGAACGCTTGGAGGAGACAAGGATGAAGTCCCTCGACCTCATCACAATCGGCCGGTCATCGGTCGATCTTTACGGCGCGCAGGTTGGCGGACGCCTGGAAGACATGGGATCCTTCAACAAATATATCGGCGGCTCCCCAACCAATATTGCAGCGGGCACGGCGCGGCTTGGTCTCAAATCGGCTTTGATCACACGTGTGGGTGACGAGCATATGGGGCGCTTCATCCGCGAGGAGCTTGAGCGTGAAGGCGTGGATACGCGCGGTGTCGTGACCGACCCTGAACGCCTGACGGCGCTGGTGCTGCTCGGCATTCGCGATCAGGAACAGTTTCCGCTGATCTTCTATCGCGAGAACTGCGCCGACATGGCGCTGGGTGAGGAAGACATCGACCCGGATTTCATTGCCGAGGCTCGCTGTGTGTGCGCGACCGGCACGCATCTTTCTCATCCACGCACCGAGGCTGCCGTTCTGAAAGCGTTGCGGCTTGCCCGCGAGCATGGCGCGCTGACCGCGCTCGACATCGACTATCGCCCCAATCTCTGGGGGCTTGCGGGGCATGGTGCCGGCGAAAGCCGCTTCATCGAATCCGAACGCGTGACCGCCAAGCTGCAATCCACCCTGCCGCTGTTCGATCTGATCGTCGGCACGGAAGAGGAGTTTCACATCGCCGGCGGGTCCACCGACACGATTGAAGCGCTGAGAAATGTGCGTGCGCTGACGAATGCCGTGCTCGTGTGCAAGCGGGGACCGATGGGTGCCTCCGCATTTTCCGGCTCCATACCCGACACGCTCGATGAGGGCGAGGCGGGGGAGGGGTTTCCGATCGAGGTGTTCAACGTGCTTGGCGCGGGCGACGGCTTCATGTCCGGCCTTCTGAAAGGCTGGCTCTCGGGAGAGAACTGGCCGACCGCCCTGAAATACGCCAATGCATGCGGCGCCTTTGCAGTCTCCCGCCATGGCTGCGCGCCGGCCTATCCCTCGCTTGAGGAACTGGAATATTTCTTCCGCACCGGCGTTCGCGAGAAGGCGCTGCGCAAGGATGCCGCGCTTGAACAGGTGCACTGGGCGACGACACGGCATGGCGACTGGCCGCAGATGCGTGTTTTCGCCTTCGACCACCGCATGCAGTTTGAGGCCATGGCCGATGAGGCAGGCGTTTCCCACGAACGCATTGGTGAATTCAAGAAGCTGTGCCTGCAAGCGGCCATGACGGTTGCAGACGGTCGCCATGGATATGGGATACTCTGCGATGAGCGACTTGGCCGCGAAGCGCTTCACACGGCTTCGGGATCCGGGCTCTGGATCGGACGGCCGGTCGAGTGGCCGGGTTCGCGCCCGCTCGCGCTGGAGCCCGCCATAGGTCCCGATTGCGGGGGGCTGAATGAATGGCCGCTGGAAAACGTCGTCAAGCTCTTGTGTTTCTACCACCCCGATGATGACCCGACAGTGAAGGAAGAACAGGAATCAACCGTCAAACGCCTGTTCGCTGCCAGCCGCCGCAACCGGCTGGAAATGCTGCTGGAGATCATTCCTTCCAAGGTCGGCCCCTGCGACGACAACACGGTCGCCACCGTGATCGATCGTTTTTATCGAATTGGTGTTTTTCCCGACTGGTGGAAGCTGGAACCGATGACGTCACATTCGGCCTGGCAGAAGGCATGCGATACGATAAAACGCCATGATCCGCACTCGCGCGGCATCGTGGTTCTCGGGCTCGATGCACCGGAAAAGGAACTGGAAGACAGTTTCGCGGTTGCTGCCTCCTTCGATCTGGTGAAGGGTTTTGCCGTCGGTCGCACCATCTTTGCCCATGCGGCACGGCGCTGGCTTTCCGGTGCCATCGACGACCAAACGGCCATTGCGGAAATGACGCAGAATTACGCAAATCTGTGCACGGTCTGGGATCGTGCACGCGCGAGCAGGGGAGCGGCAGCATGAAGACAATCCGGCTGACGGCAGCGCAGGCGGCCATCCGCTACATTGCAGCGCAGAAGAACGAGGAGGGCGAGCCCTTTATTGCCGGCATGTGGGCCATTTTCGGTCACGGCAATGTGGCGGGCCTTGGCGAAGCGCTTTATGCGGCGCGCGAAACGCTGACCACTTATCGCGGGCACAATGAGCAATCCATGGCGCACGCGGCCATCGCCTATGCAAAACAGCTTGGCCGGCGTCGCGCCATGGCCGTTACATCCTCCATCGGCCCCGGTGCGACGAACATGGTGACGGCGGCTGCACTCGCCCACGTGAACCGCCTGCCCGTGCTTCTGATGCCGGGCGATGTCTTTGCCAATCGCGGACCCGACCCCGTCTTGCAGCAGATCGAGGATTTTGGCGATGGCACGGTGAGCGCCAATGACTGTTTCCGCCCGGTCTCGCGCTATTTCGATCGCATCACCCGGCCTGAACAGCTTTTGACCGCGCTGCCGCGTGCCTTTCGCGTGATGACCGATCCGGCCGATTGCGGACCGGTGACACTCGCCTTCTGCCAGGATGTGCAGGCGGAAGCTTATGATTGGCCGGAGAGCTTTTTCGACGAACGCATCTGGCGACGGCGCAGACCCCGGCCAGACGAGAATGAACTGGCCGATGCCATCGAAGCCATTCGTGCGGCAAGCCGCCCGGTGATTGTTGCTGGCGGTGGCGTTCACTATTCGGGTGCATGTGACACGCTGAAAGCGTTTGCGGAAAAACACGCCATACCGGTGGTGGAAACGCAGGCTGGCAAGTCCGCGCTCCCGTGGGACCATCCGCTCAATTTCGGCCCGGTCGGGGTCACGGGTTCGGCGAGCGCCAATGCGATCTGCGAGGAGGCGGATCTGGTTTTCGGGGTCGGCACGCGGTTTCAGGATTTCACCACCGGCTCCTGGGCGCTGTTCAAAAAACGGCCCGGAATCCTGTCTCTTAACGTTCAGCCATATGATGGCAACAAGCACGATGCGCAGGCGCTGATCGCCGATGCCGATGTGGGTCTGAGGCTTCTGTCTGACAGGCTGGGCGGCTGGAAGGCGGAAGCGCCGTCGCCCGCACTGAGGGAAGACTGGTTCAGGGCCGCCGATGCGGTGACGGAAGCACCTTCGGTGGACGAAAACGCACTTCCCACCGACATGCAGGTCATCGGCGCGGTGCAGCGCGCGGCGCGTGAAAACACGGTGGTCATGTGTGCGGCCGGCACCATGCCCGGAGAGTTGCACAAGCTGTGGAAGGCCGGGCGGCCCGGCTCCTATCACATGGAATATGGCTATTCGTGCATGGGCTACGAGATCGCCGGCGGGCTGGGCATCAAGATGGCGGAGCCCGAGCGAGACGTGATCGTGATGCTGGGCGACGGCTCCTACATGATGATGAATTCGGAGCTGGCCACCGCCGTTTCCATGGGCATCAAGATCACCGTGGTGATCACCGACAATCGCGGGTTCGGCTGCATCAACCGGCTGCAGATGGGCACTGGCGGGGCCGAGTTCAACAATCTGCTGGATCACACCCACCATGTGAACCCGTCGCGGATCGACTTCGTCGCCCATGCCGCTTCGATGGGAGCGGACACGCGCAAGGCCGGCTCCATCGCAGAGCTTGAAGCAGCCCTTGCCGAAGCGCGGGCCGCAAAAGGACCGTTTGTCGTGGTGATCGACACGGACCCCTATCCTTCGACGGAGGCTGGTGGCTACTGGTGGGATGTCGCCGTGCCCGAGGTTTCCGACCGGCAACAGGTTAAGACCGCCCGCAAGGCCTACGAAAAAGCGCTGAAGGAGAGACACTGAATGATCCGTTTCGGCACCAATCCCATTGCCTGGTCGAATGATGATGATCAGACTATCGGCGCGCATATTCCGCTTGAGCGGTGCCTGGCGGAAACAGCGGCCATCGGCTTTGACGGGATCGAGAAGGGGCACAGGATGCCCTCCGATGGCGAGACGCTGAAAACCCTTCTGGCCGGGCATGGCCTCGTCTTCGTTTCCGGCTGGCACTCGCTCAACCTTCTCGCCAATGACATCGAAACGGAAAAAGAGGCGATCCAGCCGCATCTCGACATGCTGAAGGCGAATGGCTGCAAGGTGTGCATCGTCTGCGAGACGTCGAACGCTGTTCACGGCGACGACGTCGTGGCGCTGGCAGACCGTCCCCGACTTGCGGAAGAGCGCTGGCCGGATTTCTGCGCTGGCGTCGAGGCGATTGCCGAACATTGCGCGGGGCAGGGCATCACACTGGTCTATCATCATCATATGGGCACCGTGGTTGAAAACCGCGACGAGATCGGTCGCCTGATGGATGGCACCGGTCCGGCAACGCGTCTCCTGCTGGACACCGGCCATGCCTGGTTTGGCGGGTCCGACCCGGTGGAACTGGCCGAAACCCATGGCGCGCGGGTCGCCCATTTCCATGCCAAGAATGTGCGGCCTGCCATTCGCAGCGAAGTGGAGCAGGAAAAGCTCTCCTTTCTCGAAGGTGTGCGGCGTGGCGTCTTCACCGTGCCGGGAGACCCCGAAGGTGGCATCGCGTTCGAGCCCGTGCTGAGCGTGCTCGCAAAGAAGGGCTATGATGGATGGCTCGTGATCGAGGCCGAGCAGGACCCGCTCAAGGCCGAGCCGGTCAAATATCAGTCCATGGGCTTGAAAGCGCTCAGGGAGGCAGCGCATGCTGCCGGTCTCACCCGGAAGCCCGAAGAATGAATTTTCTCGATCCACGCCATCCCTTTTTCCGGCCGCTCTGGCGACGGGTGGCCGTGGTGGCCGTCTGTCTTGGCTGGGGGCTGTTCGAATTTTTCTCCGGGGCGCCATTCTGGGGAATTCTCTTCACCGCCGCAGGTGTTTATGCAGCCTGGTCGCTGCTCTACACCTTCACGCCCGGCGACACCGAAAACGAATAAGGCAGGAACCATGTCCCAACTTCTGGTCAAACCCGCAGGCACCGCCGGCAAGGTGCATGACATCACGCCGGCATCGGCAGGCTGGGGTTATGTCGGCTTCGGCCTTTACCGTCTGAAAGCCGGCGAAACGGCCTCCGAGGCGACAGGAGACCGCGAGGTCATTCTCGTGCTGGTCGAGGGCAAGGCGGAGATTTCGGGCGCAGGCAAGGCCTTTGGCGAACTTGGCGAGCGCATGAACGTGTTCGAGCGCCTGCCGCCTCATGCGGTCTACATCCCGAACGCCACCGAATGGCAGGCCAGGGCCACCACGGACTGCACGCTCGCCGTCTGCAGCGCGCCGGGTAAGAGTGGGCATGAAGCGCAGGTGATCGGCCCCGCAGGCATCAGCCTTGAAGAGCGCGGCAAGGGCGCCAACACGCGCTACATTCACAACATCGCCATGGAAGGCCGCGATGTTGCCGACAGCCTGCTCGTCACCGAGGTCTACACCCCGCAGGGCAACTGGTCGTCCTATCCCCCGCACCGGCATGACGAGGACGATTTCCCGAACATGACCTATCTGGAGGAGACCTATTATCACCGGCTGAACCCGGCACAGGGCTTCGGTTTCCAGCGGGTGTTCACCGAGGATGGTGAACTCGACGAGACCATGGCCGTGAGCGACCACGATGTGGTGCTGGTTCCGAAAGGGCATCACCCCTGCGGCGCACCCTATGGCTACGAGATGTATTACCTCAACGTGATGGCCGGCCCCTTGCGCAAATGGCGCTTCGCGAACCACCCGGATCACGACTGGATCTTCGAGCGGGATGCGAAGGCCGGCTGAACGCGCTGGTGCCTGAGGCGCATGTTGATGCCATAGTGCCCGGGAACTCACTGAGTCGCATCTGGCATGATCCGGGCGACGCGAAATCGGCAGGCGGGGCAGGATCATGCCCCCCTTCGTGAACCTGGGATCGGCTCCGGGAAAGTGCTAAATCCTACGCTAAAGGGCCGGGTCTCGGGCAGAGTGACGGGTGGTGATCGCGCAATCCAACAGACAGTTGCACAACGATGCCAGCCGGAACTTGAAGTCATGACCACCTGGCGGCCCCGGCAGATCGTCCGGTCTATAGTGCTCTGCCTTGCCTGGCGCGGCGAAGAGTTGCTGGTCTGTGAAGTCAAGGACGATCGCGTCCGCGTCAAGGGAGCCCGGCCGTTGGGCGGGTCGATCGTGATTGGTGAGACGCGGGAACACGCCCTTCATCGCGAAATGACACACGCCATCGGAGTTAACGGGACCGAATTTACTGCACAGTAGTTTCCTCTAGCCGTGTTCAAGGCGGGCATGATGAACCTCTATCCGTGCAAGCTCGGACAGTTTCTGTCGAACAATGAGGGCCGAGCATGAAAATGTTGCCGGTCGCTCACGAATTTGTGGGCACATTCCCACTGACGTAAGATTTCGCGCCTCCCGGAACCGCCTCCTCCCCTGAAGCCGCGCTGCGATCCCCCCCGTAAAAAACGACGATACCGGTTACCCTTCATGCAACTTGTTTCAGCCTCTGGTTACGGCTCTCAGGGCATCCGGGGTCCCGCACCAGGTTCATTGTTTTCGAAAGGACAGACCGACGTGGCGTGGACAGCCAGCGTGGAAAAAGGCGGCGTTTGCGGAACGGGGCGAAATCCTACGCTATAGGCGGAACAAGCGGTGATTGAGGCCTCAGATTTGAGTTCCCATCAAGACATCAAGCCGTGGAACTGATTGACGAAAATACAGGTAAAAGCAGCCCTGGACGGCCTGACGGCTGACGTGCGGGAGCATTGATGGCATTGCGACGATCACACACTATACGTGTATCTCGGCCATAATATCAACCGTTGACATGCGAAATGAGTTGTCCAATTCTACCTGTGCTTGTTGCACGTGAATTGCAGCGGGTATGTTTGAACTCAAAAAAAGGGAACATTGATATGAAATTTAAGCCTGTAACTTGTGGCCGCCCTGCGGTTGTCAAAGGACGCCCTGTTCGCGCCAACGGCGGTCAAGCGCCGAAATAATAATGACCCGGTCTAGTGCTATTTCCACTTTAACACTAGACCGTTTTTTGGATCTTAAATGTTTCGCTTTTGTCGACTTTTTCCCGATGCTCCGGATATTGTAAAAGCGGATGGTTCGGCGTTAGGAACCATTCCTGCAAGGGCACTTCAATACTGTGAGGGACTGACTGCAGCCGCGCGGCAAGGCTGGTATGTCTTCCCTCCTGTTTCCTTTGATCTAATGTGGACCGGCAGTGAAGTTGTTTTTCGAATTGGTGAAGACGATTGGACGATCCTTGATCGCTACTATCTTGCAGAGGCCGTCACAAGTTACGTTAAGATAGCACCCGAAGAAGTTCATGATTGCTACCCGTCTTTTCTTGATCTCTTCTCGGAAGGTAACATTGTTCAGATTTGGACGGGCTATGCGATCCATGGGCAGGAAGGCATCTGTCATCATGTTCGCGGGCCAATAAACATGCCACTGTCCGGACATTACCAGTATTTCGAGGCCATACTCGATAGCAGTTGGTTCCTATCCCCCCTGGCGACGAATATCCGCCTGACCAAACAAGACGTACCAATTTCATTTCCTACACACCGCCCCCTCTTACAGATTGTCCCGCTCCCCACCAGCGTTCTTGCAAAGAGCGAAGTAACGGGCAGCACAGTTGAGCTCGATGTGTTGGACCATGAATTTTGGTCAACCTGGGAAACCTGCTTTCGAGACAGAAACAAGGGTGAAATGGGAAGTTATGCCCGTAAACAACGTCGTATATCAAAAACCTATTGAGCGCTTCCGCTTCTCATACGCGCTGCTTCAGGGCCTATTCCGGTCGGGTTGACGCCGTACAAACCTTTACACCCTCGGAAATCGACGGGTTCATCCTGAACGGGATCGACTATGTTTTGGAGGGATCAGTTCATGAGCGTCTTGGATTGTTGCGATTACATAGATGGCTGCGAGACCAACAGCTTTTCGCGCTACAGGAAATCAGCAGCGCCATAGAGGGACGGTATCCGGCAGCAGTTGGGCAGTCTTTGGCCTGGGGGCTGCTTGATCAACGTACAGGGCTCAATGGATACAAGTGCGACATCGATATTCTTCTGGAACAAGAGAACACCGAAAGCCTTGTGAGGGACCTTGAGAGGCGGGGCCATTACCGCCGCGTCATCGACGCCGAAACAGGCGCGCTAATTGAGGTTGATGAGGATATCATGGAAGTGCCTGACAAGACACTTGTCGGAAGCATTGTCATACCCTTTTCACTGTCGCAGTTCGATCCCAGAACCCAAAGTTACATTCTTCGACTTGCCGGTGAGCATCAGCCCCTCAATGTCCCCAAGGCAGGCGAGCCATACCTTCTTTACGGCGTTGACGCAGTACATGCCTATGGCGGTGATCCCATAGACATGGATGCCTGTACGCGTCCTCACGGCGACTTACGCATACAGGTGCCCGAGCATAATGCCACAACGACGCTGGTGCGCTTATTCTATTCTTTAAAACTCGGATACCTTAAGCCGAATCTTCTCCTTATCGTTCCTCACATGCTTTCCTTGGTGGACACCACCCGGATTGTCGACGGCACGGGGAAGCATGATCTACTCCCGTTCCTGAAAATGTATATCGAATACCACCGGCATTTCATCAACGAGGAGAAATACGAAGAATATATGGCGCAGCTGCAAAACGTCGACGCCACGCAGGGCGTTGCGGGCTTCACGTTCGACGAGGTTTATGAAGCGCTAGAATCTCTCATGGCAGATCATGGGAAATAAGTTTTCGATCACTACCGCCCTTATCATCGTATCCATGGCGATTGAATACATTGCCATAGATACGGTTAAAATTTACTTGGCGCTGGATTCTCTTGCGCAGGACAACGGGCCATTTTTGGTGATGCTTATCCCCGCGCTTGCGCTGGTTGGCCCGGTTATGCTGGGCCCGATCGTGGGTGTATTTACGGACAGAATTTCAATCAGGTGGTATATAGCGCCGCTTATTGCCGTCGCTCTGTGGGCGCCGCTGGCAATCCTGCAAGCCGACTATTATCCGACCGAATGGCGACTGTTGGTTTTGGTCGTTTTGTCTGTGCTGGCCTATCTATCCGCAAACGTTAGAATCGCCAGCTCCAAGTATCTTGTTCCCAGTGCAGAATATACTGCATATCATGCTTCAGTCGTCTGGATAATGCAGGCTGTTCCAATCGTAGCTCCACTCGCCGCCGGGTTACTTGAGAACGATGGGTCGGGGACGATTTCCTCTTGGTCGGGCGGAACCTCCATTCTTCTGTGTGGAGTCCTTTTGTTCGGAATAGCGCTATCGCGCGGAACCGGCGAAGCTGTCAAAAAGAAGGAATCTCGGGCCAAACGGCAAAGCATTCCTGAAACGCTGCTCGCGGCATTCTCCTTCATTACCAATGATCGGGAACTGGCCCATTCCGTCATCGTCGTCGCTCTGGTGAATGTCATTGTGTTCGTCAGCGGCTATGCGGGTCTCGCCGCCTTCAACGAATACAGTCTAGGAGCTTTCGCTTCCGATAACCTTTTGCCTGGAACTCCTCTGATTGCCATGGGCGCTGGGGCGCTGCTGGGGTCACTCATCGCGGGTAAAGTGAAGCAGAAATATATAGCCACAAAGGCCCTCAGCTTTACCATGTCTGCGAGTATCGTTCTCATGATGGTACAGGCGTTGCTGATCTCCAGCGTCTTTTCGCTGGCTGCGATAGCGTGCATCGGTGTCCTTGGCAGCATAACGGTCGTCCTAGCCTGGGATATCCGTCTGCAGCGTAGCCGCCCCGAAAATATCGGTACCATCGCGGGCGTCACCGGGGCCGCGTATAAGATACCCTCGCTGGTCATGCTGCCAGTCGTCGGCTCGCTTGCGGCCAATACCGGTATACAAACTGCCTGCATGGCGACCGCCTGCATACTTGGCGCATTGTACTACGTTTCCTGTCAAACCCGCATTTTGCGCTCGCCTGGAGGAAGCGGCACGCGATGACTTTCCAAGAAATCACACTAATGAGCACCGCGCACAATGCGCGCACACTGGGCGGGGTTATCCTGGAAAGGGCGTCGGATTGCCTGGAGGCGGTTCAATCCGGCTACTCCATACAGGCCGTGAAGTTCACTTTGCGCAAGCCGGAATTCATGCTGAGTGACCTGTCCAATCCTTCTCAGCTGATTTCGCTGCTATCGTCCGAGGATATCCGGCTCTATCACGACCTGATCCGGGAGGCGCTGGAAGCAGAAAGCGCTGAACTGCGCTCCCGGATCATCACCGGTTCCGGCCTCAAAACCGAAATCGCCCTCTACGGGCAGGATCAGGAATCCCTGCAGAAGGAAGGGCAGAGAGTGCAGGAACGCGCCCTCAAGCTGTTCGGCCTGGAAAAGCGTCTTCAGGTCCACAATCCCTTTTGTTCACGGGGGATCGCAAAAAGCCGCAGTATGGATTCCCTCTATTCGCAAACCCTGAGTGAATATCACAAAATCTGCGGAGAGCTGGCACCTTACTACATTGAAGAGTTCCGAAAATACGTAAGCGTTTTCAACCTGAAGACTGTTTATGCAAATCATGCCGTTTGGCAGAAGATCAGAGATCTTGGGCACAATTTTGTATTTATATTGAATTCGGGTCTGCGTTTCTATTTGAGTATGATCAATTCAACCGGGTTGTTTCCGGCTGCATTCTTTGAAGTTCATCGACAGAACGATGCCTATGAGCTGTTCAGGCGCCGAGACGTCGACATGATACAGACTGGTGAGCTGGACCGGGCCAAGCCCACCGTCATCATTGATATCGCCTATACGGGCGGGTCCATTCTTAGGGCGCGGGAGATGATCGAAGAGCGCCTCGGTCCCGGGGCGCAGATCGTCACAGTCGGCCTGTTCCCGAAATCCTTCGAAGCGGTGAACCGTCTCGATTACTGCGTCTATGCGGGGCGCCTGATCCGGCTGTCCGAACGGCGCTATTCGCCCTTGGATTGGCACACGGAATTACTGCTGGAAGACCATGATGATAAACACTGAGATTCCTTCAGCCACTGGTAGAAGATCTCGGTATTTTCTACAAATCACGCGAGAGGTCGTGCAGACTTGGCAGGATCTGAAAGATCAGTCCGACAGCGATATTGAAAGGGTCTTGTTTGAGATCATAAAAAACGTTCTTCCGAATGCCATGTGCTTCGGTGAAGAGACGAGCCCGCCCTTTCAAACAGCGGAAGGCGTAACCGCGTTCCTGATCGATCCTGTCGACGGCAGTCATAACCGAGAGCGTGGGCTTCCCTATTATTCCGTCTGCATTGCGCAATACGACCTGGGGCGGGTCAGTTGTTCGATGGTCTTCGTTCCCGAGTGGGCGACGCTCTATCTGGCCCTTGAGGGCAGGGCCTACCGGTCTACACCTTTCGGGATGGACGAAATCAAAGTGCGCGCGCCCGTTCCGCCGCCAGACAGGGCTATATCCGTCTTCAAGCGCCAGTTTCTTTCCGGAGGCAACTACCCTGAAAAGATCCGGACCATCTCCTGTTCGTCCATTGAATTGTGCCTGGTCGCACAGGGCGCTCTGGACGCATTCGTCGACCAAACGGGCTATGAGAAGCAATGTGACATTGCGGCGGCATTGTACATTCTGACCGCAGCGGGTGGACACTATCACTACGACTGCCCGGTCGATCCTCTCAGTGGAGCCGATCCAGACTGGCTTCGCCCTCGTCGCCTGATAGCCGCTTCTCAAGAGGTATATTTAGATGAGTACAGCTGGAATCCATGACGCTATCGACCTGAAAATTCAAAGCTTGGCCGATGGGGTGTATTATGATGCGCCCTTCCTGAAGCAGTATGCCTCCAACAGCAACGCCATCGGCAAGCGGCGTGCCTATGGCAACAGCGACCGGCTGCCTGCCGATCTCAAATCACAGAAAGTGCCCCCGGAATTTTCCGTCGGCCCGTTTGCCATCGCGGTCAATTACAGCGCGCGAGGCCAGGTCAGGCTGGTCTGCGAGGGGAACCGGTATCTTGCCGTGACCGAAGAGGGCGGCGAATATGAGGTCAGTTTTACGGAAACACCCCGTTTTTACAACGCCAGTATGTCGAACGGCCAGCCGGTTCAGCATTATGCGACCGTCTATGGCCGGTCCACGCTGGGATTCTTCACTCCAGGGGTATGTTATTATTTCGCAGCGGGCACCGAGTGCCACTTCTGTTCGTTGAAGGATACAAGGAAGACGCTCAAGAAGGACATTTCTCACTTCATCAAGCCGCAGGATGTGCGTGAGGCAATCGAACGTATCGCAGAACTGGATCCTGGCACCTTCAACAAGGTGATGCTGAACGGCGGCAACCTGAAAAATCATGACAATGGGTTTCTCAATCACATCCGCATTGTCGAAGAGATACGCGAAACATGCGACCGGCTGGGCCTGACCATTCACCTGATCACCATGCCGCCGGTTACAACCTGTCTGATCGATGAAGCCAAGGGCCTTATCGACAAAATCGTGTTCGATCCAGAAATCTATGATGAGGCGCTGATGCACCTGATCTGCCAGGGAAAGGCCGAAGATTTTGGCCGTGCCGGCTATGAGCGGTCCTTCCTCCGGGCGATCGATGCGCTGGGCGTGGGTAAGGTACATGCGGGACTGATAGCGGGCTTCGAAAGCATCGACAGTCTGTCACGAGGCTTTGAATATTATGGCGCCATGGGCGTCATTCCGGCGGTCAACATTTTTCATCCGGACCCCGGTACGACGCTTGAGAATCTAGTGCGTCCCACGCAGGATTTCATCCGCGCGGCACTGGAGGAACTGACGAAAGTGTATCATCGGGTGCCGGGGGCCACACCGTTCCTTCCCAACTCCGGTCGCAATGCAATCGATACAGAAGCCTATGAAGCCGCAAAATACGAAAAGCGTACGACAGAGGTCGTGTAAGACTATGCACAAACAACCCGTATTCGTGAATATCGAGGGTATCGACGGGGCAGGAAAATCCACCCTGGCAGCGGCGCTCCATCAGAAGGGCTTGGCAGAGAACCAGTCGATCAAGCTGCTTGAAAAACGCAACCTTTATGGGCTGACACCGTATAAGCAGCATCATCTGTCCGCCATTAAGGGTGTCCTTTGGGATTACTCCGATGACGACCCGATCGAGAGCTTGGGAGACAATCACTGGTATCATCTGATCTGCTGTTGGTATCATGCGATTTCAGAGGAAATCCGCAACAGCCGCGCCGATATCATTCTATGTGATGGCTATTACTACAAATATCTGGCTCGATTTGCGCTGAAAGAGAATGCCGATATCGACTATCTAAGAGCCGCCTACCGGCCGATCCGGCAGCCCGACATCAACGTTCTGCTCGATATTGACCCGGCAATTGCGTTTCAGAGGAAGAAAATGCTGAAACGATCTGAAAGTGGAGCCTTTAACGGCTTTGTACTGCAAGACGTCCGAACGTCCTTTATTGACTATCAGGGGCAAGTCAGTGCCATCCTTGAGCGGGAAATGAGGCTATCCGCAAATACCATCAAGGTTGACGCCTGCAACGCTCTAGACGACACCGTTGCGGAAGTGTGGGAAAAGGCAACCCTGGAGACTATGGAAAACTCGTTCTCGACTTAGCGTAAAATTTTGCACTTTCCCGGAGCCGCCCCCACCTGCCGATCTTTCTGGCGCTGACGGCAGGTTTCACGGTTCAGCAGCAGCGCTTTCTCGCATTCAGAATTGCGATTTTCTCGGCCATCATGTGCGCGGTCATCCTGTTTGCCGGACAGGCGATCATCGGGTTCTTCGGCATTACGGTGGATGAGTTTCGCGTCGCCGGCGGCATCGTTCTGGCGCACATCGCCTGGTCGATGCTGAATGGGAGCGGTTTTTCTTCCCACCACGGAACCGAGAGCGAGCAGGATCACATGGGCGATCTTTCGGGGCTCGCCTTCTATCCGATCGCCTTTCCGATGATCGTTGGTCCCGGCACCATCGCAACGCTGATCATCTATGCGGGACATGCCGGCGGGTTGGAGGCAACACTGGCTGTGGGCGCTGTTGTTGCCATTATTCTGGCGGTTCTTTTCGTCGTGTTTTTCTTTGCATCATTCATCGGACGCGTGTTGAGCGAAACCATGAGCGTGATCACCTCGCGGCTCATGGGCATGATCCTGCTCGCCATCGCCGTGGAGATGATCGTCGCAGGTGTGAAAGCCGTGTTGCCGGGTCTTGCCTGACGAGCAACTAGGCCGAACCGCGCAGCGCCTTCACCAGCCGCATGGAGCGGCGCATTGCCGTCAGGGCTGCGCCGATGGCGACGATCCAGAGTGCCACCGTCAACACCTCGCCACGCCCGTGCCACAGCGGTTCGAAGAGTGAGAGCGCGGCGGCAAGGGTGATCGCAGCCATGCGATGCGGCTTGGCCATGGGCCCCGAAAAATCCGTCTCCTGGCCGCAGGCGCGACCAAGCTCGCGCACATAGGCGGTGAGAACGGCAAAGCCGGCCGTCGCCCAGCCGAGAGCTGGCAGACCGACGCCATAGCCCACACCGATGAGGATCACGATATCGGCAACCCGGTCCGGGAACTCGTTCCAGAAAGGGCCGTCCGGCGATGCCTTGCCTGCCTCCACGGCGACCATGCCGTCGAACAGATTGCAGAGAAGGCGGCATTGGACAAAAAGACCGGCAAGCACAAGAAGCGCAAGGCGTGCGCCGCCATGCGCCTCACCGGACTGCCAGAAAGCCAGCCCGGCAAGTGCTGCAAAGCCCATGCTGGCCATGGAAATCTGGTTGGGTGTGATGGAGGTGGCGGCAAGCCTGCGGGCCACGGCCTTCGCCCAGCCCGTGTCGCGACTGGCGAGAGGGCGGCGGTTTTCGGTCTTGTTCATGTGAGAGACCACCAGTAGCGCACGAGATGAAAGAAGATGGGGGCGGAGAAGATCACCGAATCCAGCCGGTCGATGAAGCCGCCATGCCCGGCGATCAGATGCCCCCAGTCCTTCACGCCACGGTCGCGCTTGATGGCCGACATGACGAGCCCGCCGAAAAAGCCCATGAGCACGATGACGAAGGACAGGAGCCCCGCCTGAACAGGCGTGAAGGGTGTCATCCAGAACAGGGCAGCACCAACCAGCGTGGCGCTTAGTGCGCCGCCGATAAAGCCTTCAACCGTTTTGGAAGGAGAGAGTTTTGGCGCGATCTTCGTGCGCCCTAGCAATTTCCCCCAGACATATTGCAGCACGTCGCTCGACTGCACCACCACCACCAGGAACGCGATCAGAAGCAGGTTGCGCCCCTCATAGCCGGGGATCTGCAACGTCAGCAGTGCCGGCACATGGGAGACGCAGAAGACGCAGATCATCAGCGCCCACTGCACTTCCGCCACCCGCACAAGGAAATGGTCCGTGTCACCGCGCAGGGCCGAGACGATCGGCATGAGGAGAAATGCATAAACCGGTACAAGGATCGAATAGAGCCCGTACCAGTCGATATAGACGAGGTAGTACTGAACCGGCAGCACGAGAAAAAATGCGCAGGCCAGTGCCCAGTGATCGCCGCGCCGTGTGTCTGTCAGCGTCACGAACTCGCGCAGGGCGGCGAAGGACGCAAATGCGAAAAGCAGAATGGCACCGAGCCGGCCGAAAAGCAGCGCTCCGCCCATGAGAACGATCATCACCCACCAGGCATTCACCCGGTCGTTCAGATTCTCGATGACCGCATTGGAGCCATCGGGCGAAAGCCTGCGTTTGAGAAACTGTCCCACGAGGGAGGCAAGCAGAAGCACGGCGGCCAGTCCGCCAAGCAGCTTCAGAAGGTCGATCTGGTGCCCGGTCATCACGCGCTGCCTTCTTCAGTTCCGGAGATGGATAAGAGCGCGGCGCGCGCCCGCGCGAGAAATGCGTCTTTCTTTTCTCCTGCATCCAAACGTAGCGGTGCGCCAAAGGTCACCGTGCAGATCAGCGGAACCGGCACGAACTCACCCTTTGGCATCACCCGGTTCAGATTGTCGATCCAGACGGGCACAAGATCGATCTCCGGTCGCGCCTTGGCCAGGTGGAAGATCCCGCTCTTGAAGGGCAGGAGAGGGTTGTCCGTTTCATTGCGTGTACCTTCGGGAAAGATGATGAGCGAAGCGCCGCCATCCAGTGCATCCGCCATCTGCCTGATCGGATCGTCGGCCCGTGTCCTGCGGTCGCGATCGATCAGCACCGCATTGAACACATCCCGGCCGATGAACCGGCGGATAGGCGATTTGAGCCAATAGTCCGCTCCGGCGACCGGTCGGGTCTGCCGGCGCATGTTGGCGGGTAGAACCGTCCACAGGAGAATGAAATCGCCATGGCTGACATGGTTGGCGAAGTAAACGCGTTGCCGGGGAACGGGCTCGATGCCATCCCACACAGCCCGCACAGCGGTAATGAAGCGTGCGAACAGCGTTATTCCGCCAGCTGCCAGCCGCGCCAGGATTGCCATCTTGTCCTCAAGTCCGAATCCGATTCGATTCTGCTTCTTGTATAGGATGCATGAACACATGGCCAAGCGCATGAGCACATCCCCCCGCCCGGCATGAAGTTTCTATATCGCAAAAGGTATGGACAATGCATTCCGCAGATGGTGTCATCCAGCCGTAACAATAGGCGATCAAGAGAGACCGGCACAATCCGGCGCAGGACGCTAAAGGGAGATGAAAAATGAAATTTCGCGCAATGCTATCCGCGGCCACGGCGTTATCCATGGCACTTCCGGCAATGGTCGGCGTCGCTCAGGCGCAAACCCAGGTCCAGTTCTGGCATGCCTTCACCGGTCGTCTCGGTGAACTTCTGGAAAAGCAGGTCTCCGACTTCAATGCCAGCCAGGAAGACTATGAGGTTGTTGCAACCCTGAAGGGCAACTACTCGGAAGCCCTGAATGCGGGCATCGCCGCCTTCCGTGCCGGCGAGCAGCCGCACATTCTGCAGGTGTTCGAGGTCGGCACCGCCACGATGATGGCTGCCAAGGGCGCGATCAAGCCCGTCTATGAAGTGATGGCCGAGGCTGAGGCCGAGTTTGACCCGAACGCCTATCTTGCACCGGTGGCGGGTTATTACACCAACACGGACGGCGAAATGCTGTCGCTGCCGTACAACTCCTCCACACCTGTTCTTTACATCAACAAGAATGCACTGGAGGAGGCCGGTCTCGATCCCGAGGCGAAGCCTGCCACCTGGCCGGAAGTCGAGGAGCTGCTCGTCAAGCTCAAGGAAGCCGGTTCCGAGTGCCCGCTGACGACGGCATGGCAGTCCTGGATTCACCTCGAGAATCTCAGCGCCTACCACAATGTACCCTTCGCCACGGAAGCCAACGGCTTTGCCGGCACCAACACCGAACTCGCCTTCAATGGCGATCTGCAGGTGCAGCACATCGACAAGATGGGCGAATGGGCCAAGGAAGGTCTCTTCAGCTATTCGGGCCGTCGCAACGAGGGCGGTGCACGCTTCCGCTCGGGCGAATGCGCCATGTTCACCGAATCGTCAGCCGGCTATGCCGGTGTGAAGGCCGAGACCGACTTCCCCTTCACCGTGACAAACCTGCCTTACTGGCCGGATGCGGAAGGTGCGCCCTACAACACGATCATCGGCGGTGCTTCGCTGTGGGTCATGTCGGGCCATGAGGCGGAGGAGTATGCCGGTGTTGCCGCATTCCTGAACTATCTCTCCAGCGCCGAAGTGCAGGCCCAGTGGCACCAGGATACCGGTTATCTGCCGATCACCACCGCCGCCTATGACCTGACGAAGGAGCAGGGTTTCTACGAAGAAAACCCTGGCACCGACATCGCCATTCTGCAGATGACGGGCAAGGCTCCGACGGAAAACTCCAAGGGCATCCGTCTCGGGAATTTCGACCAGATCCGCGCCATCATCGATGAAGAGCTGGAAGCCGTCTGGCAGGGTCAGAAGGACGCCAAAGCGGCGCTCGACGAGGCCGTGAGCCGCGGCAACGAGCTGCTGCGCCGCTTCGAGCAGTCGACGCGATAAGTCTTTGAAACCCACAGGGCCGGCGGATGATCTGCCGGCCCTGTCATACCTGGTCGGCCCATGGAAAAGCGCGTTACCTTCGACAACCGATTGCTGCCCTATCTGCTGCTCGCACCGCAGCTCGCAGTGACGATCGTTTTTTTCTTCTGGCCAGCCGGTCAGGCCCTTTACCAGTCGCTGCTTCTGCCCGATCCGTTCGGGCTTGGGGCGCGCTTCGTCTGGTTTTCCAATTTCGAGTATCTTTTCAACGACCGGTATTATCTCCAGTCATTCGTCACCACGGCCGTCTTCACCTTTTTCGTGACGCTGGTTTCCATGTCGGTCGCGCTGCTTTTCGCCGTGATGGCCGATCAGGTCATCAAGGGAGCGGGGGCTTACAAGACGCTGCTCATATGGCCCTATGCCGTGGCGCCTGCCGTGGCCGGCGTCATGTGGCTCTTCATGTTCCAGCCATCCATCGGCGTGATCGCCTATTACATGAAAGCCATGGGCGTCGACTGGAACCCCGTTCTCAATGGCGGTCAGGCGATGACGCTGGTCATTCTCGCGGCCGCGTGGAAGCAGATCAGCTACAACTTCCTGTTCTTCCTGGCCGGTTTGCAGGCGATCCCCAAAAGCCTGATCGAGGCGGCGGCGATTGATGGTGCGGGCAAATGGCATCGTTTCCGCACCATCATCTTCCCGCTATTGTCGCCCACCACCTTCTTCCTCCTGGTGGTCAACATCGTCTACGCCTTCTTCGAGACCTTCGGCATCATCCACACCATGACGGCGGGCGGGCCGGGCCAGTCCACCACCATCCTCGTCTACAAGGTCTATTCCGACGGCTTCGTCGGGCAGGACCTCGGATCATCCGCCGCCCAGTCCGTCATCCTGATGGTTGTCGTGGGCGTTCTGACCGTCATCCAGTTCCGCTTCATCGAGCGGCGCGTGCACTATTGAAGGGGGGCGGAACATGGTTGAAAAACAGGGCTTAGGAACAATCCTGATGCACGCGATGCTGATCATCGGCATCGCCATAGTCTGCTTCCCGATCTATCTCACCTTCGTTGGCTCGACGCTGACGCATTTCGAGATCATCCGCCCACCCATGCCGCTGGTGCCGGGACCGCACTTCCTCGACAACTACAGCGAAGCGCTCACCTCCGGCATCACCGCTCCGGTGGGGCGCATGCTGTTCAATTCCTTCGTCATGGCCATGGGGATCGCCATCGGCAAGATCGCCATTTCGATCCTGTCGGCCTATGCGATTGTCTATTTCCGCTTTCCGTTTCGCATGTTCGCCTTCTGGGCGATCTTCATGACCCTGATGCTGCCGGTGGAAGTGCGCATCGTGCCGACCTATGAGGTCGTGGCTTCGCTCGGGATGCTCAATTCCTACACGGGCCTGATCCTGCCGCTGATCGCCTCGGCGACCGCCACATTCCTCTTCCGTCAGTTTTTCATGACCGTGCCGGACGAGCTTGTGGAGGCTGCGCGGGTTGATGGTGCCGGGCCGCTGCGCTTCTTCAAGGACATTCTCTTACCGCTCTCGGTGACCAACATCGCGGCCCTTTTCGTGATCCTGTTCATTTACGGGTGGAACCAGTTCCTCTGGCCGCTTCTGATCACCACCAAGCCGGAAATGAACACCATCGTGATGGGTCTGAAACAGATGATGCCGACCGCCGACGACTACGGCAACTGGCCCGTGACCATGGCCGCCGCAACACTGGCCGTTTTGCCGCCGGTGGCGGTGGTGATCTTCATGCAGCGCCTTTTCGTCAAGGGCCTCGTCGAGACAGAAAAATAGAAGGACCGGAATCGGCATGGCGACGATTTCCATACGCGACGTTCGCAAATCCTACGGTAAGACCGAGGTCATTCATGGCGTCAGCCTGGATGTGGCCGATGGCGAATTCATCGTCATTGTCGGCCCGTCCGGCTGCGGGAAGTCCACGCTCTTGCGCATGGTGGCCGGGCTTGAGCGCATCACCGCCGGCACGATGGAAATCGGCGGTCGGGTGGTCAACGATCTGGAACCGCGCGAGCGCGACATCGCCATGGTGTTCCAGAATTATGCGCTCTACCCGCACATGTCCGTCTTCGACAACATGGCCTACGGGCTGAAGATCGCCGGCAAGACGAAGGAGGAAATCCGCCAGCGCGTCGACCAGGCGGCCGCCATGCTGCAGCTTGAACCCTATCTCGACCGCAAGCCGCGCGCGCTTTCCGGGGGGCAGCGACAGCGTGTTGCCATGGGCCGCGCGCTCGTGCGCAACCCTGCCGTCTTCCTGTTCGACGAACCGCTGTCAAACCTCGATGCCAAGCTGCGTGTGCAGATGCGGCTAGAGATCAAGCAGATGCAGCGTTCCGTCGACACCACCGCGCTTTACGTGACCCATGATCAGGTCGAGGCAATGACGCTCGCCGACCGGCTGGTGGTGATGAATGCCGGCATCGCCGAGCAGATCGACACGCCGATGGCTGTCTATGAACGCCCGGCAACACGCTTCGTCGCAGGCTTCATCGGATCCCCGGCGATGAACATTCTGAAGGGAAGCGTTTCGGGAACCGATTTCGTGCTGGAGGGCGGTGGAAAACTTGCGCTCGATGCCCAGCCGGCCGAGACGGGCCGTCCGCTCCTTTTCGGCGTGCGGCCCGAGCATCTGCAGATTGCCTCGGAGAAAAAGGCAACGCTTCATCTTTCCGTCACGGCGGTCGAGACGCTCGGAGCCGACACGCTCGCCCACGGCACGCTTTCAGGCGCCAATGGTGCCGGCGGCGAGCTGGTTGCCCGGCTACCCGGCAGCGCGAAGGTGGCGCCCGGCGACACGCTGCCGCTCACCGTTCAAGAGAACATGACCCATCTCTTCGATGCGGAGACGGGCAAGCGCGTTGAATGATCAGCCGCAAAGCGGGTGCGGCATGTAGCCGACAAAGCCGGTGATCTTCCAGCGCCCGTCGATCCTGGCGCAGAAATAGAGCGTCTGCCAGTTCAGCCGGTCGACGGTGCCGTCGGCCCTTGGCGACACTGCCATTGAATTTCTTGTGCAGCACCGCGCGGTCGCCGTCGATGTCGATGTCGCGCATGTTGGTTACGCGGAAAAGCGCCTCGCGCAGCGGCTCGGCAAACTCGGTGGCCGCCGTTTCCTTGCCCTGTCGCAGCCATTCGTCGCGATAGGTTTTTACGTCGGGATACTGCAGCCGCCAGGAATCGGCATCATTGAGAAAATGCGCGTGCATGCCGAAGAAGCGGTCCTCGGCAAAATCTCCTTCCACCATCGACCAGTCCTGCGAAAGGAACGCGTCGATGTCTCGTCGCACCAGCATTTCCCATAAGTAATGACGGTCGGCGTCGTCTTCAGGGAAGGGGTTCTTGTCGTAAGTCATCGGCTTCTCCATGAGAGCAATTCCGGGAAAAGTGGAAACCGGTTTTCCGTCCGGAATTGCGTGAAACAATCAGTCAGGTGAGGCGGCCGCGGGCGGCAACAGCCAGTGTTTCGGTCACGCGGTCGCCATCGACGAGGTTCACCGCATCGTAAAGGTTCGATACCGGGCATACGTGATTGGGGATGATGCGCACCCTGTCACCGATCTCCGGCTTTGCCGCGCAGTTCGACAGGTCCACTATGCCGTGCTCTTCGCTGAGCGAGGCGATCACCGCATCGGGATACTCCACGATGTGCCCATGGCCGGGAACGGGTGCGGTGTCGGCAGCGAGTGCCTTGGAGCCGGCATCGATGATGGCGCGGTTTTCCGTAGGCCGGCTCACCACCGTGGCCAGCACGGTGAACGCGCAATCTTCCAGCGTGCCATGACCGAAAGCCACCTGCATGCGGTCGGAATAGATATAGGTGCCGGGCCGATGCTCCGTCGCGCTGGTGATTTTTTGGGCCTGGTAAAAATCGGGCGATCCACCATTGGAAACCGTGTTGACCGGAAGGCCTTTCTTCTCAAGCGCCGCGATGGCATCTGCCAGCCAGCGCTCCACGGCTTCAGGCTCGCCGCGCGGCGGATAGGTCATCAGCCCTTCGAAGCGCAGCCCCGGTGCTGCATCGATCTGTTTCGCCAGCGTAACGACTTCATCGACCGTCTGCACACCGCAGCGGCCCATGCCCGTATCGCATTCCACCAGAACGGGGAGGGGATGGCCGGGATCGGTGAAATGCCCTGCATAGCCGGCGATCGTCACGGCACTGTCCGCCGTCACGGAAAGCGTCACGCGCCTGTGCAGGGCCAGAAGCCGGTCGAGCTTGCCCGCACCCAGAATGTTGTAGGGGATGAAGATGTCGGTGAGCCCCGCCTCGGCCATCACTTCGGCTTCGCCCACCTTCTGACAGGTGATGCCGATTGCCCCCATTTCGCACTGCATTTTTGCGAACTCCGGGAGCTTGTGGGTCTTGATGTGCGGGCGCAGCTTCAGCCCGTGGGCGTCGGCATGGGCCTGCGCGCGGGCGAGGTTGGCCCGCACCTTCGCAAGGTCGATGACCACGGCGGGCGTTTCAAGGTCGAGAATGCGCAAGGCATCAGTCTCCGATGGGCAGATTGGGGTTCTTGATGTTCTGACTGGCCAGGCTGTGGCGCACGCGCCGGAGCGGCTCAAGCACCTTTTTGCCAAGCGTGAGCGCCGTCGCCATGGCGATGATGTCCACCGCCGAAAGCAGCGCATAGCGCATGGAGGACGGCTTGTAGAGATTGCCGTCTTCCTTGAAGGTCAGCGGCAGAAGGGCGTCGCCCGCGGCCGCCAGCGGCGAATTGGGTGTGGTCACCACAAAGGCACGCGCACCATATTGCCGGGCAATCGTCACCGCATCCATTACCGAGGCGGCCCTGTCCCGAAACCGAAAAGCCGATCACCACCGCTTTTGGCTCCAGTACCGAGGCGCTCATGCGCTGGAGCTGCGGGTCGGTGTGTGCGGTCACGTGCAGACCGAGGCGAAAGAGCCGGTTCTGCAGTTCCACCGCCGCAAAGGAAGAGCTGCCGCCCGTGCCATAAACGAGGATCTGGCTCGCGCGGCTGATCTCTTTGGCCATGGGCTCGAGGTCGATATCGGCAAGTGCCATCGACATCAGGTCGAGGGCGGCATGGGCGCCCGAGGCAACCTTGGCCACCACCTGCCCTGAAAGCGGCAAATCCTCCACAGGTGCGCTTGGCTCGCGCAGATAGGCCCCGCCAATGGCGAGCGCCTGGGCGAGATGGAACCGCATCTCCCGCGTGCCGGGAAACCCCAGCGCCCGCGCCAGCCGCGTGATGGTCGGCTCACTCACGCCTGCCCGCTCGGCAATCTGCGCAATCGGCGCATGGGCGGCAAACTGCGGATCGGCCAGAATGCTCTCCACCAGGCGGATTTCCGCGCCGCGCCCGCGCTCAAGACGATCCTGCAGCCGGGCGATGATATCGACCGTGCGTTCGCTGTCCTCGGGCACGCGTTCGTCCATGATCAGTGGGTCTCCAGCCGTTGTCCGTCATCGCTGTCAAAGAGGTGGACATGCTCGACCGGAACCGAAAGCGCAAGCGTCTCGCCCGGTCTGGGCAGTTCGCGGTCGCGCAGCACGACGCGCACATCCTCTCCGGCAATGGTGCCGAACACATGGATCTCAGGGCCCGTCGGCTCCACCACCTCGACCTGAAGTTTCAGCGGCCCTTGCGGATCCCTTTGATAGGATTCGGGGCGGATGCCAACGGTGACGGTTTCATGGCCAAAGCCCCGCGCGATGGGGAGGCTCGTCCCGTCCTGCAGCACCGCCACGGGAGTGCCGTTCACGACACCGGATTCGGCCTGTAGAAAGCTCATCGCCGGCGAGCCTATGAAACCCGCCACGAAGGTGTTGGCGGGCCGGTCGTAAAGCTCCAGCGGTGTGCCCACCTGCTCGATATTGCCGCCATTCATGACGACGATCCTGTCAGCCATCGTCATGGCCTCGATCTGGTCATGCGTCACGTAGACAATGGTGGTTCCGAGCTTCTGGTGCAGCGCCTTGATCTCGGTGCGCATCTGGATGCGCAGCTTGGCGTCGAGGTTCGACAGCGGCTCATCGAAGAGAAAGACTTTCGGATCGCGCACAATGGCGCGACCCATGGCGACACGCTGGCGCTGACCGCCGGAAAGCTGGCCCGGCTTGCGGTCGAGATAGGCGCCGAGATTGAGAATTTCGGCTGCCTTTTTGATGCGCTGCTCGGTCTCGTCCTTCGGCTCGCCGCGCACGCGCGGGCCGAAACTAATGTTGTCGCGCACGCTCATATGGGGAAAGAGCGCATAGGACTGGAACACCATGGACGTGTCGCGCTTCTGGGGCGGAATATCGTTGGCGCGTGCGCCGCCAATGACGAGGTCTCCGCCGGTGATTGGCTCCAGCCCCGCGATCATGCGCAACAGTGTGGACTTGCCGCAGCCCGATGGGCCGACCAGAACCACAAACTCGCCATCGTCAATCGCCAGCGAAAGCTTCTCGATCACGGTCAGCGAACCGTAGCGCTTGGAAATGTCCTTCAGTTTCAGCTCTGCCATGAAGGATCTCCTCAGCCGGCTATCTGTTCGAGAAAGGGCAGGTTGCCGGCGGAGATGCCGGCATCCACGGGAAGCACCGTGCCGGTGATGCCGCTTGCAAGCGGGGAGGCAAGAAAGGCGGCGGCACGCGCCACTTCCGCAGGCTCGACCATGCGCCCCAGCGGATAAAGCTGCCGGACCTTCGCCAGTATGCCCGGATCGCGTTCGATACGGTGGTCCCACGCCATGGTGCGCACGGAGCCCGGCGTGATCGCATTGGCGCGGATGCCGTGCCGGCCTTCTTCCGTGGCGATGGCGCGCATCCAGGCGATCAGCCCCGCCTTGGCTGCCGCATAGGCGGGGTTGCCGTAGTGCGACAGCGCATTGATGGATGAAATGAACACGAAAGCCGCGCTCTTTTCGCTTGCGCGCATCGCTGGAAGGAAGGCCTGCGAAAGCCGCGCGGCGCTGCGCAGGTTGAGATCCAGCTCGTGGGAGAGCGCCTTGGGTGTCACATCATCCAGCGTTTCGGCGCGCGTCCAGCCGGCGTTGGAGATCACTGCATCCGGCGCGCCGCCATCGCAGATCCGCTTGACCGCGGCTTCGACCGCGTCATCGTCCAGCAGATCGAAGCGGTGGGTTTCCCCGACACCGTCGAATGACAGGTCGGCTTCCTCCAGATCGCATGCGATCACAATGGCGCCGAACCCTGAAAGGACATCCACCATGGCCCGGCCGATGCCACCGGCCGCTCCCGTCACGACAATCCTGTGATCATTCAGATCGATCATTGCGCTCCCGTTCTTCCCCTCATTCGCCCGTTTTGCACGGGACTCTTCGTTCTTTCCGGGCAATCTGGCACCCGCTGACGCACAGGCCAGCAGGCTGAGATTTGCCGATAAATCGTAATTTAGCAACATGATTGTGTGATTTCACTTGCTTGTTTTCAATTTCTGTAAAAAAATTACATAAAAGATCGCTGCTCGCGCCGTGTGGCGATCCCAACGAACAGTCCAGGCGCAGGTGCCCCTTCAGCGGGCATGCATCAGGAACCCGAGAGAGGAACAGGGAGACAGGAATGAACAGGATCGCACTGAAAGCCACCGTCGCTGGTGCCGCGCTTCTATCCATGGCTGGTTGGGCGCAGGCGGAGACCGTGCGCGTTACCGTGGCTGAATACAGCTCCAAGACCGGCCCGTATTTCGAAGAGGCCGCCAAGGCATTCGAGGAGGCCAATCCCGGCTCCGAAATCCAGATCGAGGTGGTGCCGTGGGATGTGCTTCTGCAGAAGCTGACCACCGATATTTCCGGCAGCGCCAATGCGGATCTGTCGATCATTGGCACGCGCTGGCTGATCGACTTTGTCGATCAGGGCATCGCCGCGCCACTGGACGATTACATGACGCAGGACTTCAAGGACCGTTTCTTCCCGGTGTTTCTTGAGCCGTCCGTAATGCAGGAAAAGACCTATGGCCTGCCCATCGCCGCATCCGCCCGCGCCATGTACTACAACAAGGCGCTGTTCGAGCAGGCCGGTATCGAGGAAGTGCCGGACACCTGGGAGGAGCTTGCCGAAGCCGCCGAGAAGATCAGCGCGCTGGGCGACGACATTTCCGGCTTCGGGCTTCAGGGCAAGGAGATCGAGACCGACGTCTATTTCTATTATGCCTTCTGGGCCTATGGCGGCCAGCTTGTCGAGGAAGACGGCACCTCCGGCCTCGACACGGATGCCGGCTACAAGGCGGCGGAGATGTACAAATCGCTGATCGATTCCGGCGCGACCCAGCCCGGTGTCACCTCCTACAGCCGCGAGGACGTGCAGAACCTGTTCAAGCAGGGCAAGGTCGGCATGATGATCACCGCACCCTTCCTCTCGAACCAGATCAAGGAAGAAGCACCCGACCTCGAATACGGCGTGGCCGCCATTCCGGCTGGCCCCGAAGGTGACCGCGGCACCTATGGCGTGACCGATTCCATCATCATGTTCGAGAACTCGCAGAACAAGGATCTGGCCTGGAAGTTTCTCGACCAGCTCTTCACCACCGAGTGGCGCGCAAAGTTCACCTCGGGCGAAGGTTTCCTTCCGGTCAATCCGGAAGTCGCCGCACAACCGGCCCTTTGCCGACAATGCCGATCTGAAGGCCTTTACGGCGCTTCTGCCGGACGCCCGCTTTGCCCCGGTCATCGCCGGCTGGGAGGAGATTGCCGCCACCACGTCGGATGCGGTGCAGACCATCTATCTCGGAAATGGCGAGCCCAAGGCAACGCTGAATGGCGCAGCCGAGGAGATCAACGGCATTCTCGGGCAATAGGCAGATCCATTCGAACAGGCATGCGCGAGTGCTCTCGCGCATGCCGCTTCTGACCCCGCTTGAAACCCTGCGAACACTGACGGGACCATGATCCGCTCGCCTCTGACAAATCCATATCTGCTGATCCTGCCGGGGTTCCTGCTCGCCGCGTTCATCATCCTGTGGCCGCTTTACCAGCTCGGCACGATTTCGCTGAACGACGTCAACCGCTTCGGCCAGCTGCGCGGGTTCAACGGCGTTGAAAACTATGTCGCCGTCTTCACCGATCCGGATTTTCTCGGCGCGCTCTGGCGCACTTTCATCTGGACCGGCGGCATCGTGTTCGGCACGCTCATCGTTTCCGTGCCCGTCGCCATGATCCTCAACGAGGAGTTTTATGGCCGCTCGCTTGCGCGTGTCATCATCATGCTGCCCTGGGCCGTGTCGCTGACCATGACCGCCATCGTCTGGCGCTGGGCGCTGAATGGCGAAAGCGGCATGCTCAACTCGGGCCTCCAGAACATCGGCCTGATCGACCAGAACATCCAGTGGCTCGCCCGCGCCTCCACCGCGTTTCCGGTGCAGATCATGATCGGGATTCTGGTGACGATCCCGTTCACGACAACGATCTTTCTCGGCGGCCTGTCGTCCATCCCCGACGACCTTTATGAGGCGGCCAAACTTGAAGGCGCTACGCGCTGGCAGACCTTCCGCGAGATCACGCTGCCGCTGATGAAACCGTTTTTGAACATCTCGATCGTGCTCAACATGATCTATGTGTTCAATTCCTTCCCGATCATCTGGGCGACCACGCAGGGCGGGCCCGCCAACTCCACCGACATTCTCGTCACCTATCTCTACAAGCTCGGTTTCCGCTTCGGCAAACTGGGAGAGGCGTCTGCTCTTTCGGTGATGATGTTCGCGCTGCTTCTGGCCTTCACCATCCTCTATGTCGCGCTCGCCATGCGCAGGGAGCGGACATGAACCCCAAGCTTAAGAAATCGCTTGTCTACTGGGCGCTGCTTTCGCCGCTCATCGTGCTGATCCTGTTTCCGTTTGCCGTGATGTTCATCACCGCGATCAAGCCGGCAAACGAGGTGCTGTCGCCAACCTGGTGGCCGCGTGAGGCGGCGTGGCGCAACTTCATCGACATGTGGGAGGCCACGAATTTCGGCAACGCGCTGTGGAATTCGGTCTATGTCTCGGTGCTTTCGACCATTCTCGCGCTCGCGGTCTCCATTCCGGCAGCCTATGCGATGAGCCGCTTCCGGTTTGCAGGGCAGGGCTTTTTCCGCCAGTTTCTTCTCGTCACGCAGATGCTCTCACCCATCGTGCTTGTCATTGGCCTGTTCCGGCTGGTGGTCTGGCTCGGCCTGCTCGACAATGTGAACTCGATCGTCTTCGTCTATGGCGCGTTCAATGTCGCGTTCACGGTGTGGATGCTGCAAAGCTATTTCTCCACCATCCCGAAGGATCTTGAAGAGGCCGCGTGGATCGAGGGCGCAAGCCCGGCAAAGGCACTGGTGATGGTGTTTTTGCCGCTCGCCCTTCCGGCGATGACGGTGACGGCCATCTTCTCCTTCATCAATGCGTGGAACGAGTTCGTCATCGCGCTCACCATGCTGCGACGTCAGGAAAGCTACACGCTGCCGATCCAGATTTTCTCGCTCGTCGCCGGCCGCTACACGGTCGAGTGGCATCACGTCATGGCGGCCACCTTTGTCGCCACCATCCCCGTCGCCGTCATCTTTGCCTGGCTGCAGCGCTATCTCGTGCGCGGCCTTGCCATCGGTGCGGTGAAATAGGTCTCAAAACGGAGTATATTTATGACCAAGCAGTGCTTCGGCACCTCCCATGTGCCACTTTCCCCCGCCGTGCGCGCCGGCGATTTCGTCTACATCTCGGGCCAGGTTCCGGTGGGAGCCGATGGCGTTGTCGTCAAGGGCGGCATCACCGAGCAGACCGGGCAGGTGATGGAAAACGTCAAGGCGGCCTTGGCGCTTGCCGGCTGCACACTCGACGATGTGGTGAAAACGACCGTCTGGCTGGAGGATGCGCGCGATTTCGGCCCGTTCAATGCGGTCTATGGCAAATATTTCCCGAAAGACCCGCCGGCACGCACCACGGTGGAATCACGGCTGATGATCGACATCAAGATCGAAGTCGAGGCCGTCGCCTACAAGCCGCTCTGATCTGGAAACCGGAAGCTCATCGCATGCGTGTCTTTACCGCGTCGCTCGCCACCGAAACGAACACCTTCTCGCCGATCCCGACTGATCGCGGCGATTTCGAGATGGCGTTTTATGCCGGGCCGGGGGAACACCCCGAGACTCCGACGCTCTGTTCGGCACCCATCCCGGTCTTGCGGCGGCGGGCGCGGGAGGAGGGGTTCACGCTGATCGAAGGCACCGCCACCTGGGCGGAGCCGGGCGGCTATGTCCGGCTCGATGTCTATGAGGCGCTGCGCGACGAGATTCTGGACCAGCTGCGGGCCGCCATGCCGGTGGACTGTGTGGTGCTTGGCCTGCACGGCGCAATGGTCGCGCGCGGGCTCGACGATTGCGAAGGCGATCTTCTCACCCGTGTGCGCGAGATCGTCGGCCCGGACGTGATCGTCGCCGCCGAACTCGATCCGCACAGCCATCTTACGGCCAAGCGCGTGGCGGCGGCGGATATTCTCGCGTCGTTTCTCGAATTCCCTCATACGGACTTTCTCGAACGCGCCGAACATGTGGTGGATCTCGCCCTGCGTGCCACGCGCGGCGAAATCCACCCCGTGATTTCCACCTTCGACTGCCGCATGATCGATGTTTTTCCGACAAGCCGCGAGCCCATGCGCTCCTTCGTGGACCGCATGAAGGCGCTGCAGGGCAGGGAAGGCATTCTCTCCGTCTCGCTCATCCACGGCTTCATGGCGGGTGATGTGCCGGAGCTCGGCACGCAGGTCATGGTCGTCACCGACAATGCGCCGGAGAAAGGCGCGGCGCTGGCCGAAAAGCTCGGCCAGGAAGTGCGCGCAATGCGCGGCATGACCGCCATGAACAGCCTCTCCGCGAATGACGCCATCGCAAGGGCAAAAGCCGGTGGTGCAAACGGCAGGCCCGTCGTCATCGCCGACATATGGGACAATCCCGGCGGGGGCACGGCGGGCGACAACACCGTTCTTTTGCACGCTCTTGTTGACAGCGGCATCAAGAGCGCAGGCATCGCAACGATCTGGGATCCGCAGGCTGTTGCCTTTGCCCAGGGAGCAGGCGCGGGCACCATTCTCGACATGCGCATTGGCGGCAAGGCGAACGCCGCCAGCGGCACGCCGTTCGACGGCACGTTCGAGATACGAAAACTGGCAGACGAGGGTTGGCAGACCTTTGGCACCAGCCGCGTCACGCTCGGCCCCGCCGCTGTGGTACGGCTTGTCGGCACCGAAATCGACATCGTGCTCAACACCAACCGCACACAAACCTTCGAGCCGGACATCTTTTCCAATCTGGGTGTCGATCCGCTCGAAAAGCAGGTGCTGCTCATCAAGTCGACCAACCATTTTCATGCCGGCTTCGCCCCCATTTCCGGGGAAATCATCTACGCGGTCGTGGAGGGCTGCTACCCCAACAACCCCAAAACCGCCGGCTACAAAAAGCTCGCGCGCCCGATCTGGCCCATCGACGAAAACGCATTTGGCGAGCAGGTGCGATAGAACAGGGCGGGCGCGTCGACCTCAGGCAGAGGCGACTGCGCCTGAGGCAGGCAGATCGAGGCCGAGCAACCCCGCAAGGGACTGCCTGTTGGTAACCAGATCGGCAAGCGTATAGCGATCGAACACGGCAAGCCAGGCATCGAGCGCCTCTGTCACGATGCCTTTGAGCCGGCAGGCCGGCGTGAGCACACAGGCGCTGGCTTCAGAGCCCATGCACTCCACCAGCGCAAGGCTTCCTTCCATCTCCCGCACGACAGTTCCCAGAGCGATGCTCTCGGGATCTTGCGCAAGAAAAATGCCGCCCGTGCGCCCACGCAGCGTGCTTATCACGCCCATCTGCCTCAACCGGCGGGCAACCTTCAAAAGGTGGTTGTGCGAAAGCCCATGAGCCTCCGCGACATCGCTCACGGTGCAGGGCGCATCCGGCCGCACGGCCAGAAAAATCAACATCCGTAGCGCATAGTCGGTGTGCAGCGTCATGCGCATCGCGTCACTCCCGGGTCCGGGCGCGCGCGGCATCCGGATCGAGCGCCGCCGGCAGGCGAAAAAACATCGCAAGCTTCAGGCTTTTCGCGATACGCTCCGCCCGTTCCATGAACGCTGCAGCAACTGCCGGCGCACACAGCTCCTCGACAGTCTCACGAAACAGCCCCAGCCAGATGTCGAAGTCGGCTTCCACAACCGTCTTCAACTTGAGGTGAGCCGGCACCGGTCTGCCATGATAGCTGCCGTCCTTGAGCATGACCGCGCACCAGAAATCGGTCATTTTCTCCAGATGCGGTTCCCAGTCGTCCTTGATCTCGCCGGCAAAGATGGGCCCCAGCCGCGCATCGCTGCGAACCCGGCCATAGAACTCGCGCACCAGGCGACCGATGAAAGGCCGGTTCAGTGTGGGATCCGCCACAGCTTCTTCCGGCTGCGGCTTCGGGCGGGCGGAAAATGCATCGCTCATCGAACCAGTCCTTAAGTGGCATATTGAATACCAGTTTATACGATATTCAGAGCCACTCAATCGGCACGATGTCGCAGGCCGGCGGCTTCCGCAGTCGCTGTACCGGCACCAATGACAATCAGCGAGTGTGGGTTTGTTGCAACCAAGTTGGAATGTCCGATTGTGTGCAAAGTAGAAATGTCCCCGTCGTTGTTCCATGCTCTAGCGTGAGCGCCCGACCGGGCGGCGCTGGTCAGGGTTGCGCAGCCCGGTCGGGGGCGATCCAGCCTGGCTCATCAACTTTAGCTTTGACAGCCTCATCGCGACACGGTGCGAAGGGCAAGGCGCGTTTCCTTGCGGTCCTTTGAGATACAGCTATAATTTTCGTGATGAATAATTCCATTCAGACACTCGGCGTTGTGGGTCGCCTCTTCCCTATGATTCTGCGCGGTGAGAAGACCTCGACGATCCGGTGGCGAGAGACACGCATCACTCCCGGTCCGATGCGCTATTTATGCGACGATGACCCCAGCCAATCGGTAGTCGTCAATGTTCTCAAATGCACGGACATGCCTCTTTGTTCGGTAGCGGCCTATCTCGGAAGAACCGAGGAGTGGCCGGACGAAGTGATGTTGGCGGGAATGCGCGAGCACTACCCTGGCATCGATCTCACCGATATTGTTCAAGTTATAGAACATGAGGTCGTCGGGCTGGCAGTTTGATACGCCTTATAGGGCCGGGGAGGCTACTCATCGCCCGCCTCAGACGGCCCCGTGTGGGAGATGGCAGCTGGTTTGCGGCACGGCGAAACGATCATTCGGCCGCCTTCAACCTCGCAAGTGCCTGCTCACGCCGCGCGTTGACGGCCGGATCGTTTACAAAGTCCGTCCTGCGCCCGGGTTTGCGGTCGCGCTTGCGATAATCGCCTTTCTGGCTGTTTGTCTTCACTCGTGGTGACGACACGTCATCCTGATGATCCTTAATCCACGAGAGGACCTCTCCGAGCCTCTTGTTCTCGGTCACAGCCGCATGGGTGACACGCTGGTCCCTGTCGAACACGCGATAGGGGAGCGACAGTCCTTTCCAGCGTATGTCGAGCCGTCCGTCGGCAAAGGCATAGGTATCAACATACTTGCCGACCAGACCGCACGTTACATCATTCTCCTCCAGCATGATGCGCTTGCGCTCGAAAGAAAACGCCAACTGCTGACCGACATAGCGCATCTCGCGCTTACACAGAATATCGCGCAGACGATCCGGTGCGACGTTCATGGGCCGGTGCAAATCATCCGGGCGGGCAGGGGATCTCGCGAACTTCGCGTTGTATCGCTCCATAAACCCTGGCAGGAAAGCGTTGCCTGTTTCCATATCGCAAATGTCGTGAAGTCGCAGTTCCTTCACGAGCCGATCCTGCAGCGTCCGGTTGGCGCGCTCGACGCGGCCTTTTGCTTGGCTGGAATTGGCGCACAGGATCTCGATATGGAGCTCCGACAAAGCACGGCCGAACTGCGTCATAACCTGACCACCCTTGGCTTCTGTCTTCGCCACCCGGAATACTGAATGCTTGTCGGAATAAAACGCTACCGGCCGACCGTGCTGTGCCAGATACTGCTCCAGAGCTGCGAAATAGGTGAAGGCGCTCTCTGAGCGCACAAACAGCAACTGCATCAATGTACTGGTCGCATCATCGATGAACACGAGCAGGGTGCAGGGACCGCCGCGGCCCTCGAACCAGCGATGCTCAGAACCGTCGATCTGAACCAACTCACCATAGGCTTCGCGGCGCAATCGTGGCTGATGGAATGTGCGCCGCTGCTTGCGTGACAGCCAGATGCCAGCCTCACGCATCCATGTCCGCAAGGTCTCACGCGAAACCACGAGACCATGATGTTCCGCAAGCATCTCGGCGGCCAGGGTGGGGCCGAAGTCGGCATAGCGCTCGCGAATGAGCGTCAGTGCGTAGTCCCGAACACCGTTGCCGATCCGGTTGTTCGATAGTCGTCCACGCGCTTTGTGGCGGAGCGCGGCGGCACCATCCAGGCGGAACCTGTTCAAGAGCCTGCGAACCTGACGCTGGCTCAGCGCCAGCACATGCGCCGCCGAGACGACCGTCATGCGACCCTCGGCAACCTTCGATAAAACCTCGACGCGTTGCAGTTCGCGTTCGCTCATCAAAATCAGTCCCAACTCGCAATCTCCCAAGTGGTCCAAACACCGGGAGAGTGACATTCCTACTTTGCAGAATCAGGACATTTTAACTTTGCGCCTACACGCAATGATTTCATAATATGCATTATGGAACTCCCGACTGCCGATTTCGGGATGAAAGAACGCGTTCATTTCAGCACTTGCAAATCTCTGCCCGGATGATCGGGATGAAGGCAGTTTTCAATGCTGCAAAAACGTCGAACATCGTGACGAGAATTCTGAAAACAGGGGCAGAGTGCGCTGATAACGGCCACGAAAGAAAAAAGAATCGTCGCCTATGCGGCGACGGTGAAAGCGCGCAGCGCGAGAATTTTGCCCCAGGCGGCAGACCCACAAGCCGGATGAGTTTTCGAACGTCTTCTCTGTGCAAGCGAATCTCCAGAGGCAATCAGCCGATGTCGCCATACGGCGACATCGGCTGATCTCCTGGCGCGACATACCCTGTCCGCTCCATCTGTCTGTTTTTCCGCATTTATACGGGCGTCAGATGGGAACACCTGACACCCGCACAAATGTTTTAGTAGAAAGTGAAGCTGTCGCTATCGAGAGCGGCAAGCTGCGTTCCGCTGAGGAAGAGTTCGTCACCGTTTCCGAAGTCGAACAGCACGCCGTCGCTGCGCTGCTCCGCCAGCGCCATGAGATCGGCGAAATCGTCGACGCCATCGACATTGAGGCGGATCTCATCGCCGGGGATGAAGAAACGCTGGCGGCCGGTGCTGAAGTCGGTGATGGTGTCCTGCCCGTCGCCCGTGTTGAACACGAAGACATCGGAGCCCCATCCGCCGGTGAGCCTGTCATTCCCGGTGCCGCCGGAAATGATGTCCCGGCCGAGGCCGCCAATGATGCGGTCGTCGCCCTCATTCCCGTCGAGGGTGCCGCCGCCGAGCAGGCCGACCACCAGGTCATCCCCCTCGCCGCCGGCGACATCCCCGCCGAACAGGCCGCTGAACAACCGGTCATCGCCTGCACCACCGAAGACGGAGCCGCTGCCAAAACCGCCAAACAGCGTATCGTTGCCTTCCGTACCCTGGTGTTCGTAGTCGCCATAGGAATTGTCGACTGCTACGAAAACGCGACCGGTCGCTTCGGTTTTGCCATCGGACACGGTGTAGATGAACTGGTCCAGCCCGTCGAAGCCTTCGATCGGGTCGTAATAGACCTTCCCGTTTTCAAGACGCGCACTGCCCCCGGTGCCACTCTGTACGCCCGTGATTTCGAGCGTATCGCCATCGGCATCACTGTCATTGGCAAGCAGCGTCGCGACGTCGATGGAAAGGACACCCGGCTGATAGACGCGGAAAATGCCATCATCGACCACGACCGGCGCGGCGTTGCCCTGCTCGACCGTCAGGGTGAAGATGTCTGAAACGATCTCGGCGCCATCCGTTGCCTTCAACTCGATCTCATACACCCCGGAAGCCCCCGCCGGCGCAGTGCCGGAGAACGAGGCCCCGTCGAACTGCAACCAGTCTGGCAAGGCCTGCCCGTCGGCGAGCATTGCCGAGAAGGCAAGCTGATCGCCATCGGGATCTGAGAAATTGCCGGTCTGGGCAGCAAAGCGGAATGCCGTGCTGGTCTTGATCGTCTCGCCGTTTTCGTCCTGCGCAACATCATCAAGCGGTGCGTCGAGCACCGGCGCATCGTTGACACCGCGCACAACGAAACGGAAGTCATCGGAGATGGTCGTCGTGCCATCGCTGACATAGACCCTGAGATCCATCGCGCCGAAATAATCCGCCGGGGCCCTGGCCCGAAAGTGTGGCGGTGGTTGCGTCGAAGGTCATCCAGTCGGGCAGAGCCGAGCCATCTTCGCGGCGCACATCGAATGTCAGTTCATCACCATCGGGGTCGGTGACGATCGAGGTCTGCAACACCACGGAGAACGGCGCATCCTCATCAGCAAACCGGTCGGCAAACGGTGCGGAAAGCACCGGAGCATCGTTCACCGGATCGATGATGAGCTCGAAGACGCGGCTTGCCGAGAGTGAACCGTCGCTGGCCGTGACCTGCAACGAGACCACACCATTGAAGTTTTCCGGCGGCCGCCCGGTGAGACGCAGGGTGCCGGCGTCGAAGGTGAGCCAGTCCGGCGCGGGCGAACCATCGGCGCGCTTGAGCGAGATGACCAGCGTATCGCCATTGGGATCGCTGAATGCCGCCGGGTCGATCTGAAGATCGATGTCGGCGTCTTCATCCGCATGCAAGGGTGCAATCTCGGCAATCTCCGGCGCGAGGTTGACCTCTTCGACCGCGACCGAAAGGTGCCCCGTGTCTTCAAGCTCACCATCGGAAAGCGTGTAGGTGAACTCCAGATTGCCCGACAGCAGGGGATCGCGCGTGATCACCAGATTGCCCTCTCCATCAAGGCTTGCCGAATAACCGGACCCAAGTGCTTCGACATGCGAGATCGAGAGCGTGTCGCCATCAATGTCGTGATCATTGCCAAGCAGGTGGCTGAGCGGGATGGTGATCGTTGTCTCAAGCCCTCCATTGACCTGATCGTCGGTGGCCTGAGGCGCGTCATTGACCGCTGCAATACGGATGGTTGCCGGGCGCGTGGTGACGTCGAGGCCGTCGCTCGCGGAAATTTCGATCTCGATATCGCCGTTGAAATCCGCCGGCGGCTGACCCGACAGGCTGAGATCGCTGCGGTTGAAGGTGAGCCAGTCTGGCAGGCTGGTCCCTCCGGGACCGGTGACATCGATATAGAGCTGATCGCCCTCCTTGTCGCTGAACAGCGCCGGATCGAGCGTTGCGGAAAACGCTTCGTCCTCAGTGCCCGCCAGGATGCCAGGATCTCCGATCTGCGGAGCATCGTTGACGCCGGCAATATTGATCGAAACGGTCGCCGTGTCGGTCAAGCCGCTGGAATCGCGCAGCTGATAGACAAAGGTCGCAACGCCCGAGCGGTCGGCGACGGGCTCGAGGCGGAGCTGCCCATTGCCCAGATCCGTGACCGTGACGCCATCCGACGAGAGGATCCCGTCGAAGAGAATGGCTTCGTCATCCACATCGACATCGTTGGCGAGCAGGCTTGAGACATTGATGGTGAGCGGCGTGTCCTCGCTCATCTCAAGCGTGTCGTCATGGGCCTCCGGTGCGTCGGGCTGCGGGAGAATGTCGATGGTGATCCTGCCATACGACACGAGGCCGCCGGTATCGACGATCGAGTAGCTGATCTCCACCTCGCCATAGGCATCCGGTGCGGGGCTGTAGCGATAAAGCCCGTTGCCCAGATCAACCGCCTGAATGGAGTTGAGCGAAATCGCATCTCCATCGGGATCGTAATCATTGGCAAGAAGAGCGGCGGGATCGATGTCGATATAGCCGTCTTCCTGAACGGTGAAGCCCGCGTCGGAAACCGCAATCGGCGCATCGTTGGCGGGGAAGACGGTGATCGAAACATAGCCGTCGGACACCGCGCCGCCGGCATCCGTTACCCGATAGGTGAAACCGGCATTTCCGAAATAATCCGCCCGCGGCGTGAAGACCGCATTGCCCCCCTCCATGACGACGGTTCCGTTGTCGCCGTCGAACACCTCGGTGACAGTGAAACTGTCTCCCTCGACATCCATGTCATTGGCGATGAGATCGGACAGCGAGATCGTGATCGCCGTGTCTTCTTCGGTGGTGTAGCCATCGTCTTCCACCGTGATCGGGGCATCGTTGACCGCTTCAAAGTCCACCTGGACCACACCCGTGGCTTCCATGCGGCCATCGGAAATCGTGTAGGTGAACTGGCACAGGCCATTGATGTTTTCGTCCGGAACGATTTGCAGCCGGCCATCGGGCAGCTCGAAAACGGAAACATCGTTTCCTGCCCAGTCCTGGAAGGAAACAAAGGTGAAGGCATCACCATCCGGATCGCTGTCATTGGCGAGAAGGTCGCTGATGTGGATTACGAGCGGCGTGTCCTCGGTGCCTTCGAAATAGTCCATCTCGGCCACGGGGCGCCTGTTGGTTGACTGAACCCTGACTGTGACGACACCCGTGGTTTCGCCATCGGCACCATCGCTGACCGTGTATTCGAACGAGGCATCACCATCGAAATTCGGCTTCGGGGTGAAGACGATCTGGCCATCGACCATTTCCACCGTTCCGTTGACCGCGTTGGCAACGGCGGTGACTGTGAGCGGGTCGCCATCGACATCGCTGTCATTGGCGAGCAGCGTTGCCGGATCTATGTAAAGAGGCGTGTCTTCAAGCCCGTCCACAATGTCGTTTTCGACAATGGGCGGATCGTTGACCGGGGCGACCTGAACCCGCACCTGCCCCTGCGCCTCGCCCTGGGCATCGTCGGTTATGGTGTAGGTGAAGGTGTCTTCACCCGAGAAAGACGCATCCGGCATGTAGGTGAACTGCGCGCCGTCATTTCCGTCGAAGAGCACGGTTCTGGTCACCGAGGTGGAGGTGGCGCCCTCATGCGCCGTCATGGTGAGCTGCATCTCGGCGAGCACATCCAGCGGAACCACCGCCGTGACCTTACCCGTCTGCGGATCGATGGAGATCCAGTCCGGCAGCGGCGATCCATCGGCCATGGCCAGCGAGTAGGAGACATCCGCCCCCTCCTGCGGCAGGCCATCCGGGCGCTCCAGAACGACAACCGCATTGGACAGGGTGATGGTTCCGTTTGCGGGTTTTTCAACCGCGACCAGGCGGATCGGGTCGCCATCGTCGTCCACATCGTTGGCCAGAAGATCGGCAACGGTGAACACCATGCTCTGATCTTCGACCGCGTGGAGCAGGTCCTCGGCTGGATCCGGCAGTTCCGGCATCGGCAATACATTGACGACGATGATGCCGGGCTCCTCGGAGATCGCGCCCTTTTCATCCGTGGTGGTGTAGGTGAGCGCGAGCGCGCCGTTGAAATCCTCCGGCGTGACGATGCGGATGTATTCGCCATCATAGCTGATATGAGGCGCCTGCTCGCCATTGATGGCAAACAGCCGGTCGACCGGAAGTTCGCGCACGATGGAGAAGGCAGGCCTGTCGCCTTCGGCCGGGACATCAATGCGCACCGGCACGGAGCCAACATAGGTTCCCGGCGGTGTGCCGGCGAATGACAGGGTCGCTGCATCGAAATCGAGCCAGGAGGGGAGATTGTCGCCACTCTCGGCAAATGCACCGATGCCCTGAGCCATGGAAAGGTCGATTGCGAACTGCCCCTGCGCCGCGAAGAACGCCTGATTGGACAGAAGCGCGTTGAGCGCCGGATCGACACCGAGGGCAGGGTCGATCACGAATTCGAGCGCAAATCCTTCGCGGGCGAAGAGATGCGTGCCATCGGGCAGGCTCTCCGGTGTCGGCTCGAAGCGGATCTGGACCCGCGCAAGCTCCGCATCCGCTTCCGGCGCGATATCGCTCATGCCAAGGGACATCGTGTCGGCATCGAAGGCAAGCCAATAGGGCAGCGGGCGGCCATTGGCCAGAGTAGCGCTGACCGCATGATCGGCGATGTCGAGCACGGCAAGACCGCTATCATACCCCATGCCATCGACAAGTGCGTCCGCATCCGTCGGGCTGACCGTGATTGTGTCGGTATAGACCGACTGCGCACCGCTACCCGGGTCCACATGGGTGAAGGTGAGAACGACGTCAAAGGCTTCCGTCACCCCGGTTGGCATTTCGCCAGACAGAACGAGCGTTTCCGGATCGAATGTGAGCCAGTCGGGCAGTGCCTCTCCATCGGCCAGCGTGGCGGAAACGGAGATCTCCGGGGTCAGGCTGCCAGCGCCGAATTCATAATCTTCCTCGAAGGGCGCACGGACCCGGAAGGAAGGCGGCAGGTCGCCCTCGACCGAGATGCCCTGCGACAGCGCACCGGCATCGCCTTCTTCGAAGGTGAAGGTGTGGAGCGCGGTCTTGCCTTCCTCCGGATAGAACAGGACCACCTCGACCGAGACCGGCTCCGTTCCCGGCATTGTGCCGGTGAAGGTCAGACTTTCGGCGTTGAAGGAGAGCCAGGACGGAAGCGGGCTTCCATCGGCCAGGCGCGCGGTAACCTCCGGCGCTTCGGAAAGGAACTCCGGATCGACAATACCAAGCACCGATACCGAATTATAGAAAATGACATCGCCATCGGGCTCGACATCATTGCCGAAGATTTCGCCCGGAATGATGAGGATGGGTTCATCCTCGATCCCCAGCGCCAGATCGTTGCGCAGGATGGCCGGATCGTTGACGGGCAGAACGTCTATGGACACGAAGGCGGTGTCGACGCCGCCGCGCCCATCGGAAATCGTGTACTCGAAGCCCGCGCGATCATTGTAGTCGGGCCGTGGGGTGAAAACGATCATGCCGTTCTCATCGAACGCGACCTTGCCATTGAGCGGGAAACGCTCCAGCCCCACGATGGAGAGCGGATCGCCATTGGGGTCGGTATCGTTGGCGAGAAGGAGCGACGGGTCGATGAGGATCGGCTGATCCTCAACCGTGTCGAAACCGGTATCGTCTCTTGCAACCGGCGGGTCGTTGAGCGGTATGACCTTCAGTTCGACGGTGATGGTCGCCTGGGCACCGCGTGCATCGACCACATCATACTGGAAGGACGCATCGCCCAGCGCATCCGCGACGAAGGAAATGGTGCGGGCCTCCTCATCCAGAGTGACGGTGCCATTGCTGGGAGAATGAATGCCAAGGAAGCTGATCGCGTCGCCCTCGATGTCGTAGTCATTGCCCAGAATGTCATCGAGGGAGATAACGTTGGTCTTGTCGAGGCGCACCGTGTGCCGGTCCGGCGCGCTGCGCGGAGCGTCGTTGACCGGGTTGATGTAGAGCTCAACGGACGCGATGGACGTCTCGCCGTCGGGATCGCTCAGCACGTAACGGAAACCGGCAAAGCCGAAATGGTCCATGCCGGGCGTGAATTTCACGAAGCCATCGACCAGCTCTACTTTGCCATTGGTTCCTGTTTCCAGAATGTCGGGATAGAGATAATTGCCGTCTTCATCGATCAGGGGCAAGGTGTCGATGATCGTCAGTGCATCGCCATCGACATCGAAATCATTGCCAAGGAGCGCGGAGAACGGAATGAGCAGCGGCTCATCTTCCGTGCCCTGGATCACGCCATCATCATCCCCCACCGGGGCATCGTTGACTGGCTGGAGATTGACCTCGACCGTTGCCGTCGACTCGCGCCCGAACGCATCGCGAACCGTGTATTCGAAGAAGGCGTCTCCGTTGAAATCCTGCGCTCCCAGAAACGCGATCCGGCCGTCTTCAAGGATCTCGACCGTGCCGTTGACCGCATTCTGAACCGAGATGAGCGTGAGGTTTTCCGCACCCTCGGCAACATCATTGGCGGTCAGGTCGGCAAGATCGATGAGCGCCGTCTCGTCTTCAATGCCGAGGCGGAATATATCGTCCTGGGCATTGAAACGACCGGTGCGCTGCAACTGGTCGATCGTGTCGCGATCCCAGACGGTTCCATCCTCGAACACGATTTCCTCGATGCCGGTTTCCCGGCCAACGAAGTGATCCTTCACCCGCAGCGTGTCTATGAGATAGCCGTCATCCCGCTCGAGCTCGATCAAAAGATCATCACTCTCGCGCACGATGGAAATGTCTTTCGGCTGAATGTTCGCGCCCAGGACGACACGGTCCGTATCGGCTGCGGAACCGAGTTCCGTGACCGTGTCTTCGCCGCTGTCGAAGCCGAACAGATAGCTGTCCGATCCCGCGCCGCCGGCGATCTGATCGTCGCCGAAGCCGCCGTCGAACGTGTCGTCGCCATCCGATCCCGTGAAACTGTCGGCATGATCGGAGCCCACCAGTTTCTCAATGTCGATCAACGTATCGCCGAGCGCCTCGCCGGCGAGACCCTGACCGCTGGCAAGATCAACGGAGACGGCCTCATCGGCGCGGGAATAATCGGCGGTGTCGAAACCGCCGCGTCCATCGATGACGTCTGCCCCTCGCCCACCCCGGATGATGTTGTCGCCGGCCGTGCCGCGAATGATGTCGTCGTGGTAGGAACCCTCAACGATCTCGATCGATACGAACGTGTCGCCGGCAGCATCTCCGCCACCCGCGGCGCCGTTTTCCATATCGACGGTCACGCCTTCCGCAGAATGGGTGTAGACGGCCGTATCCACGCCCGTGCCACCGCGCAGGACATCCGCCCCGCGGCCGCCTTCGAGAATGTCATCGCCCGCATGACCGATGAGCGTGTCATCGCCGCGCCCGCCGAGAAGCCTGTTGTTCTGGCCGTCGCCTTCAAGCGTGTCGTCGAAGGCCGAGCCGGTGAGATGCTCGATGGAGGAGAGCGTGTCGCCTTCTGCGTCGCCGCCCGAGGCAGTGCCGTTCCGGAGTGACACCGCGACGGCGGCCGAGGAGGTCTCGTAGGACGCCGTATCATCGCCGGCACCGCCATCGAGAATATCGGCCCCCGCACCGCCTTCGAGCGTGTCGTCCCCGGCTCCACCCACGAGCGTGTCGTCGCCGCCCCTGCCTTCGAGGTGATCCGACCCGCCGCGCCCATCGAGCACATTGGCTCTGTCATCTCCGCCGAGCGTGTCGCGGTATTCGGTGCCGGCCAGGGCCTCGATGTTGCGATAGACATCGCCGGCCGCAAAGCCACCCTGCCCGACGCGCGAAGCAAGGTCGGCCCGGACGCCGGTGTTCGAACCGGCGAAATCGACCGTATCGAAACCGTCGCCCCCGTCGATTTCATCGCCACCATCACCGCCATCGATATGGTCGTCACCCGCGCCGGCATCGATCACGTCATTGCCCGCCCCCGCGGAAATGACATCGTTGCCCGCCATGGCCAGGATGGTGTCGTCGCCGGCCAGACCGGTGATGGTTTCGTCAAGATGATTGCCCACAAGCACATCCGGATCCGGCGTGCCCGTGAGATTGCCATCATAAACCGGCGCGACTTCTGCCTCGACAAGACCGATGTCGGTGAGGCCCGTTTCGTCCTCGACGATGTAGCGAACCTCGACATTTCCGGTGAAGCCCGGATCGAACCGGACGATGATGAAATCCTCCCCGCCGGAGTGCACCACCTCGGCCACGCCCGCGCTGACGGACTCCACCCCGGCGAAGAAAAGCGGCCGGTTTCCATTCGGGTCGTCGACATCGAAATCATTGGCGAGCAGATCGGAAACGCGCAGCACCAGCGGTATGTCGAGCGGCGTGATCCCGCCGGCATCGGCTACGGCGGTGGGGTCGTCGTCGACGCGCTGGATGCGGATATCGACCATGCCCTCCGACGTGCCGTCGGCATTGTCGGTGATCGTGTAGAAGAACACGCCCGAGGACTCGGCATTGAGATCCGGCGTGAAGAGAAGGTCGCCATTTTCCGTATAGGAGATGGTGCCGTTAAGCTCACCATAGGAGAAGCTCTCGGCAAAATTGGCATAGCGCCAGCTCACGAACTCGATCTGGTCGCGATCGATATCGGTATCATTGCCAAGCAGGACCGAGATCGGGATGACCATCGGCACGTCTTCGACCACCTGGATGACATCGTCTTCTGCCACCGGCGGCGCATCGCCGACATTCTCGAACCACAATGTGACGAGGCCGTCATTGACCGCTCCCTCGGGATCGGAAATCGAATAGCTGAACGTCGCCTCGCCCCAGTAATCAGGATCGGGCGTGAAGATGATCGTGCCATGGTCGGTGACCACGATATCGCCATCGACCGCATTGCCTGCGGATTCGAATTTGATCGCCAGGCCTTCGATATCATAGTCGTTCTGAAGAAGTTCGCTGATCGGTATTTCGAGCGGCGTGTCTTCCTGCCCGCGCAGAATGGGATCCTTTTTATAGGTGTCGTCGCGGGCGACAGGCAGATCGTTGACCGCCTGATAGACGACGGTCGCGCGGGCGGTGTCGAGCTCGCCCTTGTCGTCGGAGATCGTGTATTCGAAGTGCGCTTCGCCGTTGAAATTCTCCCAAGGGGTGAAAAGGATCGTCTCGTTGTCGAGAATCTCGACCGAGCCACCATGGGCATTCTTGACGAATACAAGCGACAGGGGATCGCCGTCCCGCTCGATATCATTGGCAAGCAGGTCCGCGATCTGAATGACAATCGGATTGTCTTCGCGGATCGGCTCTCCGCCATTGGTCTCGATCCGGTCGTTCATCGCCTCGGGCGCATCATTGACCGGCTCGACATAGACATTGACGGTTGCCGTATCCGTGCCGCCAGCACCATCGCTGACCACATACTGGAAGCTGGCATTGCCCCAGAAGAAGGGCTGCGGCACGACCGAGATGCTGCCATCCTCGTTGAGCGTCACCGAAAGGTCGGGCGACGGAACGATCGACTGGATAACGAGCCTGTCGCCATCCAGATCGCTGTCATTTTCAAGAAGTGTGTGGCGTCCGATCGTGAAGGGCTCGCCTTCGAGCGTGACGAAGCCTTCATCATCTGCCGCAACCGGCGCATCGTTGACCGGCGTGACCTGGATAAACACGGTCGCCTCTGCCCGCCCGCCTTCAGGTGTGTTTGCAACATAGGTGAAGGAGGCGATCCCGTGGAAATTGGCATCCGGCGTGAAGCTGATGTCACCATTGCTCGCAAGCGAAACCGTGCCGTTGCGCGCACCGTAGACCTGGCCAACGATCATACGGTCGCCATCGACATCGTTCGACAGGAGCCGTTCGGTGCGTATGGTCAGGAACCCGTCTTCGGCGACAACGAACCCGTCATCATCACGCGCTTCGGCAACCGGCCGCACGCGGATGTCCACGAACGCCTCGGCGATGCCATTGCGACCATCGGAGATCTGGTAGCTGATCCGCGTCGGGCCGGTGAAGCCATCCTTCGCAACGAAGACGATGTTTCCGTGCTCGTCGATTTCGGCGGTGCCTGCGGACCCGCCCTCCACCCGAATGATTGCAAGCCCGTCGCCATCGGCATCGAAATCATTGGCGAGAAGACGAGCAGGGTCGATCTTCAGCGGCTCTCCGGTCGTTGCCGTGAAATAGCCGTCATCGACCGCAACGGGGACCTTGTTTTCGAGCAGGGTGAGGATGTCCTCCCGGGTCCAGACGACGCCGTCCGAGAACACATACTGCTCCACTCCACGCCCATCGGCGGCCAGCGCATCGATAATGGTGACGCTGTCCCCTTCAGCACTGGCGAAACTGAACCTGACCGTTTCGCTGCCCTTGAAAACGCGCGCAACGGATGTTTCGGACGAAACGAAATTGAGGAACTCGACGCGGTCGACCTCGCCCGGTTCGCGATCGGCCTCCAGGATGGTGTCGTGACCGCCACCACGCCTCATCTGATAGAGATCGGCCCCCTTGCCCCCGGCCATCATGTCATCACCAGAGCGCGATACGAGCGTATCCTCCCCGTCGAAACCGAAGACATTGTCGCTTCCGGCCGTGTCGATATCGGAGAGCGCGCGGGCGCGCATGTCTGCCTCGTCCCAGACGGTGCCATCGGCGAATTCGATGGTCGAGATGCCCGCCTCATAGCGGCCAAGCACCCCTTCCAGCGTCAGCCTGTCCTGACCGGTCTTGAAACGAATGACGAGATCATGGCTGTCGGGGCCGCTGCGCACGGCGAACGCGATGTCATCGGGCGTGTAGCCGGCAAGCACGACTTTGCCGCCATAGGTGTCGGGATCGCGAATGCGGTCATCGCCGTCGCCGACATTGTAGACATATGTGTCGTTGCCCTTGCCGCCATCAATGAAATCATTGCCCTTGCCGCCACCGATCGTGTCGGCACCGTCGGTGCCGATGATCAGATCGTCGTCATCGCTTGCCTGGTTTGCAATGATTTCGGCCAGGATATCGGCCATCGACAGGGACACGCCGGCGTCCACGATTTCGACGACAACACTGCCGCCGCCCTGTTCGAAGACGTTCTCGACAAGGATGCGATCTTCCCCGCCGGCAAAGCTGACAATCAGATCGAGACCGAACTGGCCCTGCCTGGAAAAGGTGACTTCGTCACGGTCATAGCCACCGATGACGATCTTGGCGCCGGTGTCGCGGATCGTGTCGCGGCCATCGCCGCGGTTGAAGACATAGGTGTCGTCTCCACCCTTGCCGATCAGCAGATCATCGCCGCCCCTGCCCTCGATCGTGTCTGCGTTGTCGGTGCCTTCAAAGCGATCGTTGAACTCGGTCGTACCGGTCGAGCCGGCCATCAGGTCGATGAAGTCCTGCCTGTATATGCCACTCTCCGAATCGTAATGATTGCGCCACCATACGGTGCCGTCATCGAAGGTGATGGACGAAATCCCGCGGCCATAGAGCGAGGCGGAATCGACAAGCGTTATCCGCCCGCCATCACCCGCGTTCTGGGCGCTTTCGCCGATGATGACTTCGAGATCGCCATCATGTCCCTCCCTGAGGCGAACCGTTGCCGGATCGATGCCGCGCAATTCGAGCCGACCGTCATAGGCCCGGTTGTCGACCCGGTCGACACCGTCTCCCCGATTGTAGATGAAGGTGTTTTCACCTGCAGTCACCAGGATCGTGTCGTTGCCCCGACCGGCCTCGATGACATCATCGCCAAAGGTGCCCCTGATCAGATCGTCGAACGGTGTAGACTTCTGCTCGATGATGCGGGCTGCAATCTGGTCGGAGCTCAGGCTTGCGCCGCCCGAAAACTCGATTTTTTCCACGCCCCGGCCGCGCCCGGCATTGTTCTGGAACATGCCGCGAACCAGGATGACGCCTCCATCGCCGGCACCCGGCGACGTATCGGCAATTGCGATCCGCAGCCCCCGGTGATCGCTGAACAGGGTGACGTTCTCCAGATCGACATCGACCAGCCTCAGCACATCGATGCTGTCGTCACTGTAGGAACCGGCGGCTTCCTCGATCTCGTCGCTACCGTCGCCCCGCGACCAGACATAGACATCGGAGCCCGCTCCGCCACGCAGCACATCATCGCCCCCGAGACCTTCCAGCACATCGTCCCGGAAGGTGCCGACCATCGTGTCTGCATTTTCCGATGCGGAAGCGGCGACCAGCTCCTGAACCTTTTCAGCCAGTGGCGTTCTCACGCCCGAAGAGAATTCGATCCATTCGATGCTCTGCTCGCGCTGGTATGGATCGAGCTCCATCGCCCCGACCAGAACGATGCTGCCAGCCTCGATGCCGGAGGCGCTGTTTTCGGCTATGGTGATGATGAGGTCGTTGCCCGAACGCTCGAAGACCATGTCGGTTTCGGCCAGATCGGGAAAACGCAGGAGATCGCCGCGGAACCCTTCCGCATGTTCACTGTCGTCGGAACCCCGGTCGACATAGACGTCGTGCCCATCGCCATTGTTGTAGACATAGGTCGCCGAACCCGAACTGGCATCGACCATGTCGTTGCCCCTGCCCAGTTCGAAATGGGCCAGGTTGGTTTCGTTTTCGAGAATGTCATCGCCGTCGGTGGCCCGCTTCAGGCCGATGATCCTGTTGATCTCTGCCGGGCCCCATACGGTGCCGTCATCGAATTTTATGCTGTTGAACCCGAGATGGCTGTTTCCGTCATACCCGACGGGCGGCAATATTCTGATCGAACCGCCGTCTCCCGCACCCGCCACAGTCTCGGCTATGCTGATAAGCGCATGCCCGCTCTCGGAAACCATAAGGCTGACCGCGGACGCCGAAATGCCCCGCAGGTCAACCGCCACGGGTGCTCCAGCATAGCCGCTCGCGACGCTGACCACGTCATTCCCATCGCCGCGCCGGTAGACAACCCTGTCGCCCGGCTCCTCGCCTGCCTCGATGAAATCGTTGCCGAGACCTCCCTCGAATTCAAGCGCTTCTGCCTCACCGGGGAACGACGCCATCTGCGGCCCCGGCCCCTCCGGCCCCTCCGGCCCCCCCGGCCCCCCCGGCCCCCAAGGGTCCGACGGGCCGGGCTCAAACCGGGCCAGATGATCGTCGCCATCGGTGCCCTCCAGCCTGGGCAGCGGAATGGCGGCAAACAACTCATCCGCGCCCAGCTCCACCCCGCCATCGAGGGCGACCGAAATGAGTGGCTCTCCTGCAAACTCGACCCAGATGACGATCGCATCGTCACCACTCTGCTCTCTAGCGGCGATGCTGAGCAGGATGCCATCTGCCGTGCGCTCGACCGAAATCTCCGATTCGAGGACATCGGTGAGACTGATCGCTGCCGGCGTGTCATTGACGGCGCTGCCGCCAAACACGGTGTAGAGGCCGGCATCCACGCCGCGGGTGAGCGTGAGACCATGGGGGTCACCGGCCGCATCAAGGCCTTCATGGATCGGCAGCCCGGTCTGCGCGAGCGCCTTGATCGCGCGCGCGCCGAGAAGGAGACCGCTGTCGAAAAATACATCCGTATAAAACCGTGCATCACCGCGCAGGACGATGCGGCCACCATCGCCAGCGCCCGGCGCGCTCTCGGCGATGTGAAGATGATAACCGTCCGGGTGGTGCGACACGCTGACAGCCTCATTGGCGACGGACTTTAACTCCAGGCCGATCGGCACCGGCATGCTGCCTGACCCATCATCGAAGATGAGCGGGGATTCCAGATAGTAGACGCCAGACTGCACACCCCGCTGGAAAACGAAGTCTTCGGTGAAGAAACGCTGATCGCTCTGAGCCGCAAGCCTTGCTTCGGAGGCGAGTTCGCCAAGCGTTTTCACCGTGCCATCGGAGAAGCCGATTTCATCGATGCCGGATAGATCGTAGCTGCCGGCTGTCTCAGGAACCGCGCCCTGGGCAATCGTGATCGACCCTTCACGCCCGGCGAACCACAACACCATGTCGCCGGCGCGATAGGACTTTTCATTATCGGGCGAAAGCGCCACGAACACATCCGAATAGGGGATGTCATCCAGAATGATCCGGTCCAGCGTGGGCGTATCTTCCAGATACATCAACTCATCGATGAGGTCGTGTCCATCCCCGGTGCGATACACATAGGTGGTGGCCGCCGGCGGGCGCTCGATACCCTGTTCGAAATTGTAGTAACCGCGGTCGATGAAGATTTCATCGGAACTGGAGGACACGGCCGTGTCCAGCTCGCGCTCGCCCACATCCACGATGGTGAACAGATCTCCACCTGACGGCGCCTCCGGGAGTATCGGCGGACCGTAGGCGATGGCGTTCTCCGCAATCATCTGCGAATCCCAGACCGTGCCATCGGCGAATGTGATTCCGGCGAACTGGTCCGGTCTTTCTTCGAACCAGATGCCATCGGCGCTTCCGTTCACCGACAGATAGTAGGATGTGGCAGGCTCCGGCCCGTCGACCACCCCGGGACCACCGCCCGGCATAACGTGCAGCATGATGTCCTGCGGGTTGATCCCGGCCAGCGTCAGCGAGAAGCTGGCAGAATAACTATAAGGCGCGAGAAGCACCGTATCGCGGCCATCACCTGCCGAGTATCTGACCTCTATGTCGCTGGCATTGACGATGAGAAAATCATTGCCGCCAAGCCCCTCTGCGATCGCACCGGGCTCGCTGAAAACGAGATGATCGTCGCCCTCAGTCGCCACGGCGGGCGCTTTCTCCGGCAGCGGTGGAACACGGTCGCGAATGTCATAGCGCGACCAGCTCGTTCCATCCTCGAATTCGATGTTCTGGATCGCGCCGCGGAAATAGCCGTAATAGCTGGAAAAATATCCCGGCACCGAAATGCGGTCGTCCGTGCCGGCAAAGGTGATGACAAAACCGTCATCATCCATCATCCGCGTGAAGATGACCTCTTCGGGGGTGTAGCCCCTGATGCTGAGCGTTCCCGAATCGTTGCCCTCCTCGAAGGCATCCTTGCCGTCGCCACGGTTGAAGACGAAAGTGGCGTCGTTCTCGCCTTCGTAATAGTCGTTGCCAAGCCCGCCCTGTATCTCGCCGCTTCCATCGACGACGGTTATGAAATCGTCGCCATCGGTCGCCTGCCCCGCATTCACGAGCGCCAGCATCTCATCGTAATCGAGAATGCGGTCGTCGAACTGGAATTGCGCGATCGCGCGGACAGGTCCGGTCGAGCTCGACCATTTGGAACCATTGAAGCCATCCTCGATGAGGATTTCATCTTCCTGGCCGGCAAATCTTATGACGAGATTTTTAGGATGCCCGTCTTCGATTGCGAAGGTCGCATCCGCCGCGTCGTAGCCGCTGATCCTGAGCTTCCTGACATCGCCAAAATCCGGGATTGACCGGATCGTGTCGCGACCGCCGCCGCGCGCAAAGACGTAGGTGTCATCGCCAATTCCGCCGTCCATGATCTCGTCGGCGGTGGTTCCGGTGATTGTGTCTGTTCCGTCGGTGCCGAGAACCAGGCGCTGCGAGGAGACATGGGACGCATCCACGGCGCGCTTCAGTTCGCTTTCCGTCCAGATCGTGCCGTTGGCAAACTCGATCTCCCGAATGCGGGCATATGAGCTTCCATCCAGCGCGTTTTGCAGGATGACCTGATCGCCCACACCAAACCGGAGCGCGACATCGCGGCCATTGTCCGAAATGACAATGGCATCGAGATCGCCGGGATTGTAATCTGCCAGAACGAGACGATTGAGATCACCCCGCCAGCCGCTTTCCTCAATGACGTCAAGCCCGTCACCGCGACGGAACACGTAGGTGTCTTTTCCGGAGCCGCCGCTCAGGAGATCGTCGCCCCGCCCGCCCTGAAGCGTATCCGCACCTGAAGTTCCGTGGATTTCATCGTCGAAATCGGTCCCCACGCCGATAACCAGCTCGAACAGCGCCTCGCGCGTGAAGATCGTTCCATCGCCGAAACGGACTTCGCTGACGCCGCCGCCGGTCTGGCCATCGACATAGCGCAGCACGATTTCATCTTCGCTGTTTTCAAAGGTGAGAAGCAGCTCGTCGCGCGCGCCGACCGGCCGCGAAACGCTCATCTCATCGGCGCTGTAACCGTGGATGACGAGAATGTCCTTTCCGTTCTCCGCATCGGAATACACATCCTTGCCGTCGCCGCGGGTGTAGATGAACGTGTCGTTGCCGCCCCCGCCGCGAATGTCGTCGTCCCCGGCGCCACCCTCGATCACGTCGGCTCTGCGGCTGCCGATGATGATATCGGCATTCTCCGTCGCCTGGTCCAGCATGGCGCGCTCGGCGAGCGCATTCTGCGACCAAACGACACCGTCGGAGAAGCGAAGCTCGGGCAGTGCATAGGCTGTGAGCGCGCCGACCAGACGAACCTGGTCCCCGGTTTCGGGGTTCACGATGAGCAGATCCGAACCATCCGTATCGGCCAGACGCACGACCGCCTCGCTCGCCGCAAGGCTGGCAAAGGTGATGCTCGCCGAAACCGGATGCTCCGCGATGCGGATCGTGTCCAGCCCGCCGCCAGCCTCGATCTCGACCTGCGTGTCGGCACCCATGATCACGGTATCGAAACCGGTGCCCGGCCTGATCGTATAGGGTGAGGCCACGATGCGATCGTCGATCAGGTCCTGGCCATTGTTGCTGCTCTGCTGGCGAATGATGTCGCGCACTTCATCGAGATCGATGGATGCACCGTCGTCGAACACGAACTGTTCGATGGCGCTGCTGGCTGAAGACAGACCGCCGAGAATGACCAGCGTGTCGCCGGTTCCGGCAAGCGAGATCAAGAGGTCGCCGTCGATATCGGCAAAGGAAACGGTTTCGCGCGAGACGCCCGTCTTGAAGACGACCTGATCAAGGCCTGCCGTATCCTCGATGCTGTCGGCGCCATCACCGATGCCGAAGCGATAGGTATCGTCGCCGCTGCGACCGATCAGGGCATCCGACCCGGCGCCGCCATCGATATCGTCATTGCGCCCGTTGAAGCCGATCAGCTGATCGTCGTTTTCGCTGCCTTTCAGGAAGCGGTCCATCATGTCGTCGATGGTCAGCACGGCGCCATCGGCGAAGTGGAACTCCTCGACACGTCTGTTTGCGAGGCCGCCAACCACCCGCAGAACATCGACGCCTGCTCCCAGATCGATCAACAGATCGTCACCGTCGCGGCGCAGTTTCAGCGTGTCGAGGCGGACCGTCGATCCGAAGACAACCCGGTCGATGACACCTGCCGCATCGGTCTTTTCTTCGATACGGTCGAAATCGTAACCGGCGCCGAAGGCATAGGTGTCGGCCGCGTTTCCACCAATGAGCGTGTCGTCCCCCTGCCGGCCATCGAGTGTGTTCGGCTGGTCCGGCGTGCCCGTGATGATGTTGTCGCCGCGATTGCCACCTTCAATCTGGAGGATTTCCTCCACATCCGAGATGAGCAGGAAGTCCCCGCTCTTGAAGGTGAATTTCTCCACCCCGTCAGCCGTGCTTCTGAACTGGTCGCGGATGCGCAGCGTGTCGGGGCGCCCGGAAACCGAGACCACGAGGTCATCGCCATCCTTGGTGAAGACCACATTGTCCAGCGTGATGTCATCGCCAAATTCGACGACATCGTCGACCGGTACACTGAAGCCCTTGCGGTCTTCCCAGGCGGCACGCACCCGCCTGTCGACGATCACGTCATCGCCGTACCCCACGTCGAATTTGTAGGTGTCGCCGCCATCGCCACCGACAAGAAGATCGTCGCCACCGCGCCCATCGAGCGTTTCGGCAAAATTCGAGCCGGTGATCGTTTCCGCCGCCGACGTCCCGACAAGGTCGAGATCCTCGGGATTGAGGTTTGTGAATTCGAGCGTCCGGTCGGCAAACTCGAAAAACTCGACGGCATGGGTCTGCTTGCCTTCACGCACATACTGGTTCTCGAGGATCAGTTTTTCGCCGGTTCCGTCGACCGTGATGATCAGGTCGAGCGCGGTTCGGCTGAACGTCACCTGTGTGCTCTCAATGCCCTCAAGCACCACACGCTCGGTGCCCGATGTATCGAATATCGTGTCTTCGCCATAGCCGAGGCCGAAACGATAGGTGTCGTTTCCGCTCATGCCTTCGAGGCGATCGTTGCCCGCGCCGCCATCAATATCGTCGCTGACAAGCTCAAAACCATAGATCGTGTCGTCACCGGCGGTCTGTGCGATCGTCACATAGTGCTGGAGGAATTTGAGCCAGGACCATGTCGTGCCATCGCCGAACTCGATGGTCTCGATGAGGTTCGTGTAACCAATGATGATGATGTTTTCGAGGAAGTCGGTCAGCACGACCTCGTCCTCGGTGCCCTTTACCCGCAGGCGCAGCGTGTCGGACGAACCGTCGCGCAGAAAATCGAAATCGTTCCAGCGCAAATCGTCGATGAAACGCAGCGTGTCCGGTGCATTGCCGAAGATCTTGGGAGCAAAGTCCCGGTCGTGAATGACATCGCTGCCGTAGTTGCGGCCATAGATGTATGTATCCGAACCCTCGCGCCCTTCGAGATAATCGTCGCCTGCCCCGCCATCGAGCTGGTTGTTGTTGCGCAGCCCGTAGATCGCGTCATCGCCATCGGTTTTTGCGTTTTTCAGCACCTGCGAGACGATGTCCTCGAACTCCATCGCGGTGCCATCGCCAAACACGAAACGTTCGATCGCGGTCGGTGAAAAGAAACTGTCTTCCCCGAGACCCGGTATGAGCCCGCCAAACGCCTGAAGATAGACCGCATAACCGCCTAGCTGGCCGATCACGTGAATGCTGTCGCCGGTTTCCTGGCCCTGATTGTCGAGCAGGATGATCTTGAGGTCGTCGCTCGCGCCATCGCGCAGCAACCGGACATTCTCCTTTGCGATGTCACCATTGAACACGAGCATGTCCATGCCGGCCTTGAGCGGCCCGAAGGAAAACGCGCCGCGATCGTTGATCGTGTCCTGCCCGTCGCCGAAATCGAACACGTAAATGTCGCCGCCGGCGCCTCCGCTCAGGACGTCATTGCCCTTGCCGCCCCACAGAACATCGGCAGAGCCGGAGCCGAGATAGGTGCCGTAGTCGTCGCGCGGGTCGGCCACCTCGAAAGCCATGCGGCTGCGATCCCAGATCGTGCCGTCTGCAAAGACAATCGTGGTAACGCCCGACTCCACCTGTGCGCCATTGGTGAGATACTCGTTGAGCTCACCCAGGAACTGATCGACGATGCGGACCTCACCGGCCCCGCCATCGAACTGCAGGATGAGATCCTCGCCGTCGCGGATCGCAACCACATCATCCGGCATGACATAGGACAGCCGCAGGGAATCCGCATCGTCGAGATCATAATCCCTGATGATATCCCGGCCAGATGATGAGCCGACGAAATAATAATCCGCACCCTGCCCGCCAACGATCGTCTGGTCGCCACCGGTCATGTAGAAATAGTCGGTCCCGCGCGTGCCGATGACCTCGGTCGCATCCGCAGCGTGATCGATGATCATTTCCTCGTTGATCGAGAGCGCATTGGCGACCGCGCGGATGTCGAGATCGATGCCGACCTGTTCGAAGGCCGGCAGCATCATCTGCATGATGAGCGCCTGATCGATGAGCACCGTTGCGCCGTTCTGGTTGACGGAGCTGTTCAGCCGGTACTCGGGATAGATCTGCCAGAGGATCTCGTTCCAGTCCACGAGATAGTCGTAGGCTGCATCGTGACCTGCGGGTGCCGCTTCGAAGATCGCCTCGAACATCGGGGCGAGTTCACGGTTCTGCGTTGCGTGGTAGGCATTCTTCTCGATGGAATATTCGATGCCGCGGGCGAAATCGGACAACCCGCCCTGAAATGCGAGGCGCGCGGCGAGCATGCGGCTGATCAGGATGTACTCATCCATGACCCGGCCGACCATCTCGATCATCACCTTGATGCCGCTTTCATAGGTGCCGTCGCTGGCGAGATTGGCCCCGCCATTCTCACCAAGCGCGTAGTCGATCACCCCGGTTGCGGGATCGATGGTGGCGGAAAGGAACTGCGGACGGAATTCGAGCCCCACCAGCCTGCTCGCGAAATGGAATTGGCCCGGTGTCAGGAGCTCGACGCGGAAGCTGGAATCATCCGTCGAACCGACTTCGTCGAGCGTGTCGAAATCGACCTCGTAGTTGCGCAGGTTGAACTCATATGGCGTGCCATATTTGTGCTGAAGCTCAAGCGCACGGTCGAGATTTCGTGCCCATACATGGAACGTGCCGTCAGCATCGGTGACCTCAACCGTATAGTCGACAGCCACACCATCGATGAAATAGACGCCTGTTGCCTCCACCGGTATGGAAGCGAAGGGATTGTGCCCGAAACTCTCGACCCGCCATTCCTGACCGGCCTGGGTTGCCATGGCGAGAATATCCTCGCGGCCGGATGAAACGATCTCCGCCCCGCCGGAATCGAGCACCGGATTGCCACTGGCAAGGCGCCAGCTGCCATCGGGATTTTCGATGCCATGATCGAGGACAACGGCGCGCCCCTCGACAATCTCCACCAGATAGGGGCGCTCGGCCCGGGCAGACAGCGCCTCGACACGACTGGAGGGCGAAAAGCCCTGCTCGATCTGCCAGCTCTGGCCGCCCGCCACGGCCATGGCAAGCACATCCTCAAGGGTCGCCCGCGCAATCTCGTCGCCATTGGCGGCTCGAACCGGATTGCCGCTCGCCAGCGTCCAGTAACCACCTTCGGCGTCCTCGACCCAGACGCCGCGATCGGCGAGCCTGACGCCACCTGCTCCGTCATCCTCAAGAAGAACGGGCGTAAGCTCGCGGGTGAGATTGAGCGCGTATCCCCATTTGGCCAGCACATCGCCGACCTGGGAAACGAGCGTCTTGAGCTTGGGCGTGACCATCTCGGCGGCACGCTGCTCGGCGAGTTCGCCCAGCTCGAAATCATTGTGGATCGACACCGCCAGATCGGTGACCTGACCGAAGCCCCGGCTGTCGAATTTGAGGTTCTTGAGCCAGGGAGCGGGTCCCGTCTCGCCGCGATAACGGGTGCCCACATCATCGACGCGGAAGACGGCATCATAGAGCGAGCCGAGTCCCCCGCCCTGCCAGACGAATTCGCCCTGACCGACAAGCTGCACGCCCTGCGGGGTTTCGCTGTCGATCACGGTGTTGGCCAGACGGATCTCGACAATGCCGGTATCGGCGAGTGTCCGGATCTCGCCTTCCTGCGAGACACCGTCCTGATTGAGATCACGCCAGACACCGAGCTGCGCATAGATGGCATCGCTGGCGTCGATCACGCCATCATTGTTGTCATCATAGAGCGCGAGCTCTTCGAGACCGCCCATATCGGCGTTTCCGAACAGCTCGTTGATGTCGTCAATGGCGCCATTGCCCGATTTGTCGAACACCAGGAAACCGTCATCGGCAGCGATCCACTGGGTGTTTTCGGCAAAGAAATCGCCATCGATATCGAAATAGGCATCCGAATCCGACAGACGCACGGTCTCGATGCCGTCGCCATCAAGGTCGAGCACCAGCGGATCGACACCGGTCGACCACAGCATGGCCTTGCCGAACAGGCGCGCGAACTCGGCCAGCCCCGCCACGCGGTCGACCAGCGGAAGCACCATGTTCAGCCCGCCCATGATGGGCGGCAAGAGCGCGAGTGCTGCCAGGAACTTGTTGGCCTTGAGCCATTTCATGCCCAGATCACCCTCGGGGATTGCCGAAAGCGCAAGGCCCCAATGGGTGTAATAGCCCTCGTAATTGGCGACCTTCATCGCGCCGACGAGATTGTTTCCGTCGCCGTCCTGGGTGAAATTGTCCTGCCCGAACAGGCCCAGAAGACCATTGAACCCGTTCACGACATAAAGATCGATGCCGCCATCTTCATTGTCCATGAACATGTAGTTCATGAAGATCATGAACTGATCGAAATAAAGCGGCACATCGGGCACCGCCAGATCGCCCGCCGCCGCCCAGAGTTGCGCGGGGGCCGAAGGCGATCATCGGCACGCCCTGCTTGCCGCCCGTCAGCGGCATGCCGTAGAATTTCAGCACGTCGTTGGGACGCGCATCCATGATCGTGGTTTCCGGCCAGTACCAGAAATTGTCGGAATGGTTTGAGGATTCCCAATAGGAATCGGGAACGCTGACGCGCTCGCCATTGGCGCCGGCGATCGCCCCGTCCTTGGTGTCGCCATAGATCACGCCGCCCTTCGACGTGTTCCAGATCCAGTCCCGGCCTTCGCCGCCGACCGTCTCGGCCTTTTCGCCGATTGCCGCCAGAACGACATCGTTGCCTCGCCCGCCATCGAGCAGCAGCGCAGTCTCCTGATCAACCTCCGGGCGTGTGTCCTCTTCGCCGGCGCCCGGTGCCTGCCCGACACGATCGCCAGCCTCGTAGAAATCGGGCTTGTAAGCGATCAGCCAGTCATTGCCGTCCAGACCGTAAGCCTCGCCGGCACCGAAGTGAATGAGAACATCGTTCTCGTCATTGCCGACGAGGATCGAAAGATCCTCACCCACAAGCCACGGGTTCTTTTGGAGCGGGTCGCCTGCCTTGGGGCCGGGATTGAACAGGACGCTCTCGCCGGCTGCGCTCAGTATCTCCGGTGTCAACAGCTTGAAGAACGGCTCGATGACATATTCGGCCATCACCCGGGCAGCCGTTTCTGCCATCTTGTAGATGTTGGTCTTCTCAAATTCCGCCAGCGTATCGAGCGCCAGCCGCGCAAGCGGGACGAGCTTGTTGTCCTCATACTGCTCGTTGGCCGTGATGTAATCTTGAAGAAATTCCTTGAATACGACATAGCCTTCGGCGGCGCCGAATGCGATGGTAAAGGCCAGCCCCATGGGACCGGCCATCGCCAGGAGCGCCACGCCGCCCACGAGACCAGCCGTGGCCGGTAGGCTGGCGATGAGTTGCGGTGCCTTGCGGGCTGCCCATTCGTCAAAAGACTGAGGGTCGTCGACGGTTTCGGCCTGATATTTGGTGAAGACCGCAAGCCCCGCAAATACCATTCCCACGCCGCCGATGATGCCTCCGGCCTTGACCTTGGTGTTGGGAGAATCTCCGTCGACTGCCGATTGCCTCAGATTTTCGCCACGATTGTCGAACGCTTCGTTCACACGATCGATGAGCGCAGCATCCAGCCCGCGCACACCGGCATGGTAGGTCTCGGCGCTGCTGCGCGCCTTTTCGAAGTTGTTGGCCCGCACATAGTGACGGGTGAGCTCGTTGTAGAACTCCGAAATTGTATCGGGAAGCTTGTCGTGATCGCCGTCGGGAAATGCGCCCGAATTGCGCAGATCATCCAGGATGTTTGTCTCGAGCGCGACAAGTTTCGACCTGGTATCCGGATCATTCTGCAACCTGTCGTGGAAGCTCTTCAGGTCGTCTGCATTGCCCCTCATGATCGCTTCCGTTGCGATCACATTCGCACGCACCCGGTCGGGCGTATCAACCTCGGGAAACAGGCGAGCATAATCCTCAAAGTTGTCGACGAGGCGCTGGTTGAGCGCCTTGTCGGCCGCATCGATCACGGCCTGGCTTTTTGGCCCCTCCGCGCGCAAAACAGGATCGAAAACCTCCTCCACCAGAGCGCGGTTCTGCCGGTACAGATCGGTCTGCTCGAGAGTCGCCGTGCTGTAACTATCGCGGATACTCTCGTTATGTGCGCTGACTTCGGCAGCGGTGTCGAATGCGGGGTCTTGAGCGTTGATCGCGATATGCTTTATGTCGGAGTGACCGGCGGCATCGAGAATGTCCTGCCGGAGATAGCCAGCCTTCATCGTCTTCGTGAAAGCGATGTGATCGAGAATGGCGTTAATGCGGGCATCACGAACGGCGGAATCGAATTCCGCCTGGGTGATATCTCCGGCGAGGAGATCTGCATTGAGGTCTTTCAGAGTTTCCTTGAATTCGGCTTCGATCGATTGGGCGAAGCTCATACCATCTGTTTCGGGGTTTGAGCTCCAATGCAGTTCGTTTACAGATTTACCGTGATTGCCGTGCGCCGTAGTGCCTAGCACCGCAGCGTCTACAGCACGGTTGGCAACGAGCGCACCATTGTATCGTGCTTCCTGATGGAACCCGAATTCTCCATTCGGGTCTAGGAGCTCTTGATAGTTTCCCATCGCGTTGCGCCACAACGCATCGCCAAAGCCGTGAGCCGCGTCGAACGGATTGCGAGGGCTTCCATTGGATCGCTCGAAAGACTCGACGCCAAGAAAACTATCGGGTTTGTCGATGTTCGTGAAAGCCATGGTTCTTCTCGCTCGTTACAAGCGCCTCAGATCGCGTCCAATTCGCCAAAACCCAGGCCGCCGAGATTCGCGGCTTCCAGGGCATCGTGGAGTTCCTGTGAGATGAAGACCGTCCCGAAATTCGTTCTCGGATCGATCCAGAGGTGGTGCCCCGCCGTCTGCTTCAGGCTGACGACATACTTTTTGCCCGGAATTTGCCTCCAGCTTCTTTCCTTGTAGAACTCGTGTGTGGTGTGCTCCCGGTCCATGCCGTCCACACGGGCGCACGGAACCAACCAGAAATAGTGCGCCAGATGATTGCCTTCCGCATCGACCAGTTCGACCGGCTGGAACTGGTGTTTACCGGGCTCAAGCCGCTCGACGACGCTGCGGAAGCGTTCCGAAACCACGAACCAGCTGGAGGCTCTCATCACATCAGCCATTTCCTCCAACCGACCCGTATATTGCACCCTGGTCGGCGCATGGGTCATGTCGACTGGCAGACCCTGATAGGTCCACATTCTTTCGACAAAGGTCCGATCGGGCTGCATCAGCATGTTGCCTACAGCGGCCACATCGGTCGAATTCGGATTGAACTCAAACCCTGTCGGGTAGACCTGTTTGAAGTCTCCGTCGAGCACTCTCAGGTCAGACGTGTATTCCTCGGGCTGTTTCCAATAGATCGTGTAGACTTTCTGCATTTCCTGCGTCCTCTCTGATTTCGACGCCGGCAACATGCCACCTGAAGCCGCTCCTGTCGCGGCCAGAGCTACACACATCATGACAATGTCCCTTCTGCCTGGCCGCCAAAATTTGGCGGCGCGGTGACCAAGCATTCGCGAGCAACGCAGCAGCTCATCCATTCTCCCCGCCGCTCATCTTGCGGGCGCCCATTTTTTCCAGCGTCTCCGCATCGAGCAGACGGCCGATGACGGGGTGCATGCGCAGATCGCCATCCTTGATGATCTGCTTGAAATTGCCGATGACCGACGCCGCCGTCTTCGAATCCGGCGCGATCACATCGAGCAGCCAGTTGATGTTGCCGCTCGTCCAGTCCTCGGGCTTGAGCCGGACGGGAAAGACGCCACCCTTGATCTGCTCGCGGATGCGGGCATCGACCTCTTCCGACACGCTCGCCCAGATGGCGAGCCCGGCCATGTCGGCCAGCGGATTGTCGTCCTTCGCAGGTTTGGCGGGCCAGGCCATGGCGATGCGGTCACGCATCAGGGGATCGAGAACGAGATGGGAAATGTCGGCCAGTGTCTGGCTGCGATAGCGCGGCAGCGCCATCATGGTCATGACCACGGCACCAAAATTCTCACGCAGCTTCGAGCGGACCTGCGCGATGCGCTCAAGGATCTCGGGATCGAGATTTTTTGGATCCGTAGGCGTGGCACCCGAAGCCTTTCCACCGGGCTTCGCGGTACTGGAAGCGGCTTTGGCCGAAGCCGAGGCGGTTTTTCCGCCAGCGCTCTTACCGTTTTTACCCCCGGAACCAGAGGCTGCTACACTTGAATCCGCACCATCGCCTTCTGTCACCTTGCCCAAAGACACGTGTCCCCCACCGAAAATTTACAACCAGAACGATTATCGCAGCTAATGGCATTGGAAAACGGTTGTCAACGGAAGAAATGTACGCGCAACAGTTGTTTTTCCCATGGCTGCAGAATTACGCGTTCATGGCACGAGCATCTCGGTGCGGGGTACGGTGGCAGGGGCGCCTATTCTTCCCGGAAAGTGCGCATGAGGTGATCGCCCAGCGGTTTAAACAGATAGCTCAGAACCGTGCGAGGAACCGTTTCGATGTACCCTTCGACCGGCATGCCGGGCAGCAGTGCCAGCCCGGAAAGCCGTGCAAGCTCGTCTGTCGCAATGTCGACGCTGGCGCGGTAGAAACTCATGCCGCTTTTCTCGTCGATCACGGCGGTGGGAGAAACGTTGCGGATCGACCCGAATATCTCCGGCGTCGTGCGCTGGTTGAAGGCGGGGAAACGCAGCGTGACCTTCTGGCCGCGATAGAGCTGGTCGATATGCTGCGGCTCGATGGTGAGCTCGACCTCATTGCCCTCCTGCAGGGCGATGATCTGCATGAGCGCGCCACCGGGAGGAACCACACCCCCTTTGGTGAAAACGCCAAGCTCATGAACCACGCCGGAAACCGGTGCGGAAACGACAACGCGCTCCAGCTGCTTGCGCGTGGCGAGGATCTGTTCGGTCAGGGCACTGACCTCGACTGCCGTGGTCCTCAGTTCGGTCAGAACCTCCTCGCGAAAGGCACGGTCTATCTGGATGATGGCAATCTCGGTCTCGCGGATGGAGTTTCTGATCCGGGCAAGGTCGGCTTCAAGCTCGGCGAGCTGACCGGCGAGATCGACCAGCGTGCGCTCCTGCGACAGAACGCGGGTGCGCTGGATCAGGCCTTTTTCCAGAAGGCTGCGGGAATCGGCGATTTCCGCTTCGTGGATTTCGACCTGCCTGCGCTTGGATGCGATGAGCCCGTTGATGCCGGCGATCTGATTGTTGAACTGACGGATCTTCTCCCGCTGCTGTTCCATCTGCCCCTGACGGGCCTTCCTTCTTGCATCGAACAGCTTTTGCTGCCCCAGCATGAACGGGGTGAGATCGATGTCCTCAAGCCCCGGCAGCCCAGGGTCCAGACGCACGCTCTCCGCCCCGTCCCGCTCGGCTTCCAGCCGGGCCCTTGTTGCCGTGGCCTCTGCCAGACGGTTGATGTAGATATCGAAATTGGCCCTCAGAAGCGTGTCGTCGAGCCGCACGAGCGGATCTCCCGCCTCGACCCGGTCGCCATTGTCGACATGAATGGTCTCGACAATGCCGCCATCCAGATGCTGCACGGTTTTGGGTTTGCCGCGCACATTGACGTTTCCCGTGGCCACCACGGCGCCGGAGATCTCCGCCGTCGCCATCCAGCCAAAGACGCCTGCAAAGAGCACCAGAAACAAGAGCAGCCCCACGGTGATCGGCCGCCCTGTTCCTGTTTGCGGGCGCAGTGGATCGCCTGCGGCGCCGGAAACGGGAAATGCCAGCGTGTTTTGCTCAGCTGCCGAGGCCTGCAGGCTCTCTTCCGTCTGTTCGGTGCTGTTCTTTTGTGCGGTCACGCTCATCCCCTCCGCGTTACCTTTTGCAGCACCTCGGCCTTATCGCCGAACTCTGCCACCATGCCGTTGACGAGCATGAGCACCTTGTTGACGGCGGCGATGGCACTCGGGCGGTGCGCCATGACGACAACGGTCGAACCGCTTGCGCGCAGTGCCTCGATAGCACCGGCGAGCGCGGTATCGCCCTCGGCATCGAGGTTTGAATTGGGCTCGTCCAGCACAACGAGCTTCGGCGTGCGGAACACGGCACGTGCGAGCGCGATGCGCTGGATCTGACCACCGGAAAGAATGGTCCTGGCGCCCAGTCCCGTGAGGGTGGCGTATCCATCCGGCAGCCGCAGGATGAGATCATGCACGCCGGCCATTTTGGCAGCCGCGATGACCTCCTCGTCGCTGGCCGTATCATCGAAACGGGCGATGTTGTCGCGCACACTGCCCGATAGCAGCTCGACATTCTGCGGCAGATAGCCGACATGCCGGCCCAGCGCCTCGCGCTCCCAGTGGTCGAGACGAGCGCCATCGAGCCGGACGGCGCCCGCATCGGGAACCCGCACGCCAGTCAGCGCACGCGCGAGCGTGGTCTTGCCGGCCGCACTTGCGCCGATGACGCCGAGCGCATCGCCCGGATCAAGCGCAAAGGAAACCTGTGCGAGAATGGGCCGACGTTCCGCACCGGGCTCAGACGACGCAAAGATCGTTATGCCTTCGACCTGAAGCCGGCCTTCGGGCGCGGGCAGCTCGGTTGTTTCGGCCTCTTCCTCCGACGCCTGCAGGATGCCCTTGAGGCGGCCATAGGCACCGCGCGCCCGCTTGATCGCGCGCCATTGACCGATGGTGACATCCACAGGCGCGAGCGCCCTGCCGGCGATGATCGACCCGGCGATGATCATGCCCGGCGTGATCTCTTGAAGAATGGCGAGGTAGCTGCCCAGCCCCAGAATTGACGACTGCAGCAGCAGACGGGTGGCCTTGGAGGCGGAAGCAAAGACTTCAGCCCGCTCTCCACCCTTCTGCGCGTTCCAGCCGGCTTCGTCGTGGATGCGCCGCCAGCGCCGCTCGACATGACCGGCCATCCCCATGGCCAGAAGCGCCTCGCCGTGGCGATGGCTGGCATCCGCCATCTGTGCGTCGGAATATTCCAGCAACATGGCGCGGGAAAGCGCCTCGCGGGACAGCATCTCGTTGGCAAGCGCGAAGATGAAGACCATTGCGGCACCGCCAAGCGCCAGCAAGCCAAGCCAGGGGTGAAGCAGAAACACGATGGCAAGGTAAAACGGCACCCAGGGCAGATCGAACAGTCCCGTGAAACCGGGGCTCGTGAGAAACTGCCGGAGTACGGCGAGCTCCTGCAGCGGTCGTGCGGCCTCTCTGGAGGAAGCGGCACCGGCAGCGACATAGTGATTGAAGAGCGGAGAGCTCAGCCTCTGTTCCAGCCTGTAGCCCGCCCGCGAGAGAACACGTGAGCGGATGAACTCGAACAGCCCGAGAAAGAGATACATGCCTGCGGCCAGACCGGCGATCGCCACCAGCGTGGGCACCGAGCGGCTTGCCAGCACGCGGTCATAGACCTGCAGCATGAAGATCGGCCCGGTGAGCATGAGGAGATTGATGGCGGCGGAAAAGAGCGCCGCGCTTCTGAAAGCCGAGCGAACCGAATGGACCGCCTGCCTCAACGGATGGTCACTGTCACCCTTCACATTTGCCACGGATTCCAACTCGATCAGAACGGGGAGCGTTATGGACTAATCAACACAGGGTTGCATTGCAAGACACTCTTCGGGAATTCGCGCTCAGCGTTAACAGCTTTGACCGTCTGCTGCCCGGGGTTGCGGGGGAGACCTGCCAGACAACACCGCTTGACAAGCGAGCGCCATCTAATCCAACTTGCGGCCTCACCTGGGGGGTCCCGCCAAGGGGCTGAGATTCTGCTGGGCATGGTTTTCCATGCAGCGCAGTGACCCGATGAACCTGATCCAGTTCATACTGGCGTAGGGATGGTGCATGCCTGGCGGGTCGCTGGCTCCTTCGAGCCGAAATCCATTTCCATAGCGGAACGTCAGCGCTCTTCCTCCTCTCGGCACGAACTGGGTCTCCATTGCAAAACACGCAGAGGAGGCTCTGACCCATGGATGCTATCGCTCCGAAAGTGACCACCGGCCCGTTGCCGGCATCGCGCAAGATCTACAAACCCGGCAAGCTTCACCCCGACATTCGCGTGCCCATGCGCGAGATCGCCGTGCATCCGAGCGCCGGCGAGCCGCCGGTGACGGTCTATGATTCCTCCGGTCCCTATTCCGATCCGGACGCGCTGATCGAGATCGAGAAGGGCCTGCCGCGCATTCGCGAGGCCTGGGTGAAGGCGCGCGGCGATGTGGAAGCCTATGAGGGCCGCCATGTGAAGCCGGAGGACAATGGCTTTGTTTCCGGCGACCGGCTGACGCCCGAGTTCCCCACGCGCCACCAGCCGCTGCGGGCCAAGGACGGCAAGGCCGTCACGCAGCTTGCCTATGCGCGGGCCGGCATCGTCACGCCGGAAATGGAATACATCGCCATCCGCGAGAACCTTGGCCGCGAGCAGGCAAGAGCTGCACAGGCGCGCGATGGCGAGAGCTTTGGTGCCGCCATCCCCGATTTCGTGACGCCGGAATTCGTGCGCGACGAGGTGGCGAAGGGCCGGGCGATCATCCCCGCCAACATCAACCACCCGGAAGCCGAGCCGATGATCATCGGCCGCAATTTCCTCGTGAAGATCAACGCCAATATCGGCAATTCCGCCGTCACCTCCTCCATGGCCGAGGAGGTGGACAAGATGGTGTGGGCGACGCGCTGGGGCGGCGACACGGTGATGGACCTTTCCACCGGCCGCAACATTCACAACATCCGCGAATGGATCATCCGCAACTCGCCCGTGCCCATCGGCACCGTGCCGATCTATCAGGCACTGGAAAAGGTGAACGGCATCGCCGAGGATCTGAACTGGGAGGTCTTTCGCGACACGCTGATCGAACAGGCCCGAACAGGGCGTCGACTATTTCACCATCCATGCGGGTGTGCGGCTCCACTATATTCCGCTGACGGTCGATCGCGTAACGGGCATTGTTTCGCGCGGTGGCTCGATCATGGCCAAGTGGTGCCTGCATCACCACAGGGAGAGTTTCCTCTACGAGCATTTTGAGGAAATCTGCGACATATGCCGCGCCTATGACGTCTCCTTCTCGCTGGGCGATGGCCTGCGTCCGGGCTCCATTGCCGATGCCAATGACGCCGCGCAATTTGCCGAGCTGGAGACGCTGGGAGAGCTGACGCAGATCGCCTGGGCAAAAGACTGTCAGGTGATGATCGAGGGCCCCGGCCACGTGCCCATGCACAAGATCAAGGAGAACATGGACAAGCAGCTCGATGTCTGCGGCGAGGCACCCTTCTATACGCTTGGGCCGCTCACGACCGACATTGCGCCCGGCTATGACCACATCACCAGCGGCATTGGCGCGGCGATGATCGGCTGGTTCGGCACGGCCATGCTCTGCTATGTCACGCCGAAGGAGCATCTGGGCCTGCCCGACCGCGACGATGTGAAGACGGGCGTCATCACCTACAAGATCGCGGCCCATGCGGCGGACCTCGCCAAGGGGCATCCGGCAGCGAAGATCCGCGACGATGCGCTTTCGCGGGCGCGGTTCGAGTTCCGCTGGGAGGACCAGTTCAACCTCTCGCTCGATCCCGAGACGGCGCGGAACTTCCACGACGAGACGCTCCCCAAGGAGGCGCACAAGGTGGCGCATTTCTGCTCCATGTGCGGGCCGAAATTCTGCTCCATGCGCATCTCGCACGACATCCGCGCCGAGGCGCAGAAGGAGGGCATGGCCAAGATGGCGGAGAAGTTCCGCGAGGGCGGCGATCTCTATATGCCGCTGGAAAAGGCGGTCGAGCCCGGGGAGTGATCCATGCATGTCCTTGTTCGTGGGGCCGGCGTGGCCGGCCTCACGCTGGCGCATGAGCTGGTGCGGGCGGGTGTGCGGGTGACCGTGTGCGACACCCGCTCCGGCCCGGCGGGCAGCGCCTCGTGGCTGGCGGGGGGGATGCTCGCGCCATGGTGCGAGCGCGAGAGCGCGGAGGAGCCGGTGCTCACGCTCGGAAAGAGCGCGGCAGACTGGTGGGAGGCCGCACTTCCCGGCCATGTGGTGCGCAACGGAACGCTCGTTGTCGCGCCGACGCGGGACCGGGCGGAGCTCGACCGCTTTGCCGCGCACACAACCGGCCATGAATGGCTGGAGGGGGATGCCGTGGGTGCGCTGGAGCCTGATCTTGCGGGCCGGTTTCGCCGCGGGCTCTTCTTTCCCGGTGAGGCGCATCTCGATCCACGGCAGGCGCTGACGGCGCTTGCCGAAGGGTTGAGGAAGGCCGGTGTTCGTTTCGTCTGCGAAATGGAGGTCGAGGTGGACAGGATTGCCGACTGCACCGGCATGGCAGCGGCAGACCCGGAGCTGCGCGGGGTGCGGGGCGAGATGCTTCTGCTGCGCACGAAAGAGGTCAGGCTTTCGCGCCCGGTGCGGCTGCTTCACCCACGCATACCGGTCTATATCGTGCCGCGCGCGGATCACCATTTCATGGTGGGCGCAACGATGATCGAAAGCGGGGATGACGGGCCGATCAGCGCCCGCTCGATGATGGAATTGCTGAACGCGGCCTATAGCCTGCATCCGGCCTTTGCCGAGGCAAAGATCGTGGAGACGGGCGCCGGTGTGCGACCCGCTTATCCCGACAATCTCCCGCGCGTGAAGCGCACGCCGGAGGGCGTCCGCGTGAACGGGTTTTACCGCCACGGTTTTTTGCTTTCGCCGGCCATGGCGCGCGAGGCGGCGGCCCTCATCCTGAACGAACGCGTGGAGGTGTGCGATGAAGCTCACGGTTAATGGTGAAGAGCGGCAGGTGACAGCAGCAACGCTGGCCGCCCTGCTCGACGAACTGGACTACGCGCCCGATTTCCTCGCCACCGCACGCAATGGCGAGGTCGTTCCGGCACCGGAACGAAGTGGGTGCGCGCTCAAAGACGGGGACCGGATCGAAATCCTTTCGCCCATGCAGGGAGGCTGACATGCTGGAGCTTTATGGCGAACAGCTTTCGTCGAGGCTGCTGCTCGGCACGGCGCAATATCCTTCCCCCGCCATCATGGCCGACGCGGTGCGGGCAAGCGGCTGCGAAGTCGTGACCGTCTCGCTACGCCGGGAAATGGCGGGCAGCCGCAATGGTGGGCAATTCTGGGAACTAATCCGGGAGCTTGGCGTGCGGGTGCTGCCCAACACGGCCGGGTGCCATTCAGTGAAGGAGGCGGTGACCACGGCGCAGATGGCGCGCGAGCTTTTCGGCACGGACTGGATCAAGCTTGAGGTGATCGGCCATCACGACACGCTGCAGCCGGATGTGTTCGGCCTTGTCGAGGCCGCGCGCATTCTGAGCGATGAGGGTTTCAGGGTTTTTCCCTACACGACCGACGATCTGGTGGTAGGAGAGCGGCTGCTCGAAGCGGGATGCGGAGTGCTGATGCCCTGGTGCGCGCCCATCGGCTCGGCGCGGGGGCCGGTCAATGTGGATGGGCTTCGGGCCATGCGGGCAGAATTATCCGATGTGCCGCTCATCGTGGATGCGGGGCTCGGGCGCCCCTCCCATGCGGCCATGGTGATGGAGCTCGGGTTTGATGCCGTGCTGCTCAACACGGCCGTGGCAAAGGCGGGTGATCCGGTGGCGATGGCAGGAGCCTTTGGCGGAGCTGTGGAAGCAGGGAGAACGGCCTTTTTGGCCGGACCGCTGGAGCCGCGCGACATGGCCGTTCCTTCAACGCCGGTGATCGGCAAGGCGGTGTTTGAATGAAACTCGATCCCTTTTATCTGATCGTCGACAGTGCGGCGTGGATTCGCCGGCTGATACCGCTCGGCTTGAAACTCGTGCAGTTGCGCATCAAGGAGATGGATGAGGCGGGGCTTCGCGGAGAGATCACTGAGGCAAGGCGCATCTGTGCCGAACACGACTGCCAGCTTATTGTCAACGACCACTGGCGGCTGGCCATCGAAACGGGCTGCGATTTCATTCATCTGGGGCAGGAAGACCTGGCGGAAGCCGATCTCGATGCCATCCGAATGGCACGGCTGAAACTGGGTGTGAGCACCCATGACGGGGCCGAATTGCGCACGGCGCTCGCCGTGAAACCCGACTATGTGGCGCTCGGTCCGGTCTATCCGACGATCCTGAAAAAGATGAAATGGAACCCGCAGGGGCTCGACCGGCTGGCGGACTGGCGCAAGCGTGTCGGCGATGTGCCGCTGGTGGCGATTGGCGGGCTGAACCCCGAACGGCTTCCCGGCGTGTTTGCGGCAGGGGCGGATAGTGCTGCGGTGGTGACTGACATCACGCTCAATGCCAATCCCGAGGCGCGCACGCGAGAATGGCTGGCAGCGACTGCCAGATGGCGGTGAGCATGCCCCATGTGCTCGTGATTGCCGGTTCGGATTCATCTGGCGGTGCGGGCATCGCGCGCGATGTCGAGACGCTTGCGGCGTTTGGTGTGAAAGCCTGCCTCGCGATCACGGCGGTGACGGTGCAAACGCATGAGGCGGTGGAGCGTGTCGAATTCTGTGACCCCGATCTGGTGGCGGCACAGATGCGGGCCGCCCTTACGGCAAACGCGGTCGCGGCAATCAAGATCGGCATGCTTGGAAGCCGCGAGACCGTGAAACGCGTTGTGGCGGTTCTGCGCGAACATGCCGCGATACCGGTGGTGCTCGATCCGGTGATCGCGTCGTCATCCGGGCGAGCGCTGCTTGCTCCAGATGCCATTGAAGCCATGCGCGAAAGCCTGATGCCGCTTTGCAGCCTCGTCACGCCGAACCTGCCCGAACTTGCGCTTCTGACGGGAGACGAAGAGACGGAGAGCGAGGCGGACCGGCATGCGCAGGCAGCCCGATTGCTCGGAGGTGGGGCGAAGGCGCTTCTGGTGAAAGGTGGACACGCCAAAGGCGCGCGCGCCGTGGACACGCTGTTTCAGGCGGGGGAACCGCCGCTCCGTTTCGAGGGTCCGCGTCTGCCCGGCACGATGCGCGGCACCGGCTGCATGCTGGCGAGCGCCATCGCCGCCAGCCTTGCCCGGGGCGATGGGCTGGAAACCAGCGTGCGCGCGGCAAAAACCCATCTGTCCGAACGCTGGCATGCCGGATGAGCCCAGTTCAGAGGATTTCCGAGAGCTTCACCGAACGGCCCTGCTTCACCGAAAGCAGCGCTGCATCGGCCAGTGCCAGCGCGCGCAGACCATCTTCGCCCGAGGGGGATGCCGGCCTGCCCTCGACAATGGCGGCCACAAAGGATGCGATCTCGGCGGCGTAGGCCTCCGTGTAGCGGGTCATGAAGAAATCATGCAGCGGCGGGCGGGTAAAACCCTGCGCATTGGCGATCTCGATGGAAACGGGCCGCTGGTTTTCCGCCGCGATTGCGCCCGCAGCGCCCAGAACTTCGATCCGCTGGTCATAGCCATAGGTGGCGCGGCGTGAATTGGAGATGCTGCATTGCCGCCCGGATGCGGTGGTGAGGATGACGGACACGCTGTCGAAATCACCCGCCTCGCCAATCGCCGGATCGACCAGCACGGAGGCGGTGGCGAACACCGTTTCAGGCTCCTCGCCAAGCAGAAAGCGAGCCATGTCGAAATCGTGGATCGTCATGTCACGCAGAATGCCGCCTGAGGATTTGATATAGCTGACAGGCGGCGGGCCGGGATCGCGCGAGGTGATCTGTACCATCTCGACGGGACCGATTTGACCTTCGTCGATGGCGGCGCGCACGGCGGCGAAATGCGGATCGAAACGGCGGTTGAAACCCACCATGAGCACGGCCCCCGTATCCTTCACCACGCCAAGACACTGCTTCACGCGCGCAAGGTCGAGATCGATGGGCTTTTCGCAAAAAACGGCCTTGCCGGCGCGGGCGAAGCGCTCGATCAGCTCCGCATGCGTATCGGTCGGCGTGCAGATGACGACGGCATCAATGCTCTTGTCGGCCTCTATTTCGTCAATGCCGCGAACCGCGCATCCATAGGCATCGGCCACGGCCTGCGCCGCCTCGGCAAAGGCATCGGAAACGGCGACAAGCCGGGCATCGGCATTTCCGGCGATCGCTTTTGCATGAACCCTGCCGATCCGTCCGGCGCCGAGAAGTGCGAAATTCACTGCCATATGTGTTTCTTTCAATGGGTCGGCCGCGCCAAAAATGGAATTACGAAATCAATCATTCGCAATTATGTAATTTTTATTCCATATCTGGCGTTTTGGTCAAGCGAAAGCACGCGCTCTGCGCCAACAGATCAGGGAAACAATGCCGTTTCAATCCTCGTTTGATCGCGTATAAAGCAGCGCGCCCATTCGGACGTACATCCACCAAGACAACCAGTTCAGGCCGCGCCATGACCGAGAAGACGTTTCACATCAATCTCACCTGCGAAGACCGCCCCGGCATCGTGGCCGCGGTGACGACGGAGCTTGCCGGTCTTGGTGCCAACATCGCCGAATCCAACCAGTTCTGGGACCGCCAGACAAACCGCTTCTTCATGCGCATCGCCGTGACGGCACCGGAGGGCGTGGAGCGCGATGGATTGCTGCGGGCGCTGGAGCCGGCCATTGTACGCTTCGACATGAAGACGGCGATCACCGACACGACACGGCGGCCGAAGATCATCATCATGGTGTCGAAGTTCGATCACGCGCTTTTGCACCTGCTCTACCAGATCCGCGTTGGCTGGCTGGATGCCGAAGTGGTGGCCATCGTTTCGAACCACGAGGATTCGCGTGCGACAGCGGAGATGGAGGGCATTCCTTATCACTTTTGGAAGGTGACAAAGGACAACAAGCAGGAGCAGGAGGCAAAGCTTCTCGACCTGTTCAAGGAGACGGGTGCGGACCTCGTCATCCTCGCGCGCTATATGCAGGTGCTTTCCAATGAGCTTTCAAACCGGCTCTACGGCAAGGTGATCAACATCCACCATTCCTTCCTGCCGAGCTTCAAGGGCGCAAAGCCCTATCACCAGGCGCATGAGCGCGGGGTGAAGCTGATCGGCGCGACGGCGCATTACGTGACGCCGGATCTCGATGAGGGGCCGATCATCGAGCAGGAAACCGAGCGCGTGACGCATGCCATGACGGCGGAGGATTTCGTCGCCACCGGCCGCGACATCGAGAGCCGGGTTCTCGCCCGCGCCGTCAAGCTGCACCTGGAAAACCGGGTGATGATGAACGGGCACAAGACGGTCGTTTTCGGGTGACACCTGTCAACGGTGTGATCCCTCCCACTTTCGTCATGCCCGGCCTTGAGCCGGGTATCTATGCCGTTGTTGGTGCAAATGAAGGCGGTTCCGGCATGGATCCTCGGGTCAGGCCCGAGGATGACGAAGCGTAGAGGTGTTGAGGTCTCAGCCTGCCGCTGCGCGGGCCCTTTTGCGCGAGCGGAAGGCCAGCAGGAAGGCGAGGCCCAGCATGGTCGCGGTGATGGCGTAGAGCGTCAGCGCGATCGGGCTTGAAAACAGGATCTGGAAATCACCGTTCGAGATGGAAAGCGCGCGGCGCAGATTGTTTTCCATGTCGGCACCCAGAAGCAGGCCCAGAATGACCGGCACCAGAGAAATGCCCAGCATGCGCAGGATGTAGCCCATCACGCCGAACCCGACCATGACGAACAGGTCGAAGGTGGAGTGGCTGATCGAGTAGACACCGAGAAAGCTGACCATCACGACGAAGGGCATCAGCACCCATTGCGGCATGGAGAGCATGCGCGTGAACAGACCGATCATCGGGATGTTCATGATGAGCAGCGCGATGTTGGCGAGATAGAGCGCGGCGATCAGCCCCCAGACCAGCTCGGGCTGCCGGTCGAAGAGCAGCGGGCCGGGCTGGATGTTGAGCGAGATCAACAGCGCCAGCATGACGGCCGTGGTGCCGCTGCCCGGCACGCCGAGCGTGAGCATGGGGATGAGCGCGCCGCCGGACGCGGCATTGTTGCCGGCTTCGGGAGCCGCGATGCCGCGCGGATCGCCCTCGCCGAACTTGCCGTCCTTCGCGCTCCAGCGCTGCTCGGCGATGTAGGACATGAAAGCGCCGAGCGAGGCGCCGGCACCCGGCAGGATGCCGCAGACAAAGCCGATGACAGAGCCGCGCAGATTGGCCCAGCCGCCGGCCATCATGTCCCTGAAGCGCGGCAGGGCGCGGCCCAGCGGAACCATCTTCTCCTGCCCCTGATGGACCCGCTCCAGATAGACCAGCACCTCGGAAATGGCGAACAGGCCGACAATGGCAACGATGGGATCGAACCCGTCATACAGGTGGAACGAACCGGCCGTGTAGCGCGCCGTGCCCGTCGCGGGGTCGAGGCCGACCGTGGCGATCATCAACCCGATGAAGGCGGCAAGCAGCGTCTTGAACGGATTGACCGAGGTGATGCCGCCGATTGTGGCGAAGGCCATGACATAGAGCGCGAAATAATCCGCTGGGCCGAAATAGATGGCGGCCTTGGCCAGAAGCGGCGCGAAAAGCGTGAGGCCGATCGTGGCGAAGGTGGCACCGACAAAAGAGGCGACCGCCGATATGGCCAACGCCTCCGAAGCCTTGCCGGCGCGCGCCATAGGGTAGCCGTCGAGCGTCGTCATGATGGCCGGCTCGTCGCCGGGAATGTTGAGCATGATCGAGGAGATGCGCCCGCCATACATGCAGCCATAATAGATGCATGACAGCATTATGAGCGCTGACGTGGGCTCCAGCCCGAGCGAGAAGGCGAGCGGGATGAGGATGGCGACGCCGTTCACGGGGCCAAGCCCCGGCAGCGCGCCGATCAGCGTTCCCGCGAAGCAGCCGAACAGCGCCAGTGCCAGATTGGTCGGCGTGATTGCCACCGCAAAACCCTGCGCCAGGGCGGAGAGCATATCCATGAAATCAGCTCACGAATTCTGGGAGAAGCGGCAGCGGCAGGCCGAGCAGCTTGTCGAAGGCAAGAAACAGGAACGCGCTCATGATCGCCGCAGAAGCGATGGATTTCGGCCATGAGCTGCGCAGGATGCGCCCCAAAAGCGCGACGGCGATGAAGGTGGCAAGCGGAAAGCCGAGCACCTCCAGAAAGCCCGCATAGGCAAGCAGAAGCGAGACCGCTCCAACCTGCAACAGAAGCGGCTTGCCCGTGACCCAGGCCGGCTCCTCATCCGGGCGGATGATCATCGTCAGGCTGAGGATGGCCGCGGGCACGGACAGCATGATGGGAAAGGCCGCGGGGCCAAGAGGGTCGCCGAAGCTCGCCTCATAGTCTCCCGCGGTCACGCCGTACCAGATCGAAATGGCCAGAAGAAAAAGGCCGACGATCCTGTCTGTCACTTGATGACTCCGATCTCCTGGGAAATCTTGCGCATCTGTTCGGACTGGTCCTTCACATAGGCCTCGAACTCCGCGCCGCCGCGCCACACCGGCACAAGGCCGTTGCCCTTGGCGGTCTCTTTCCAGTCGTCCGTGTCATAGAGTTTCTGCAGGCGCTCGACCCAGGCATTGTAGCCTTCGTCGGAGACCTCGCCGCCCGTGTAGAAACCGCGCCAGTTGTAGCCGGTCACATCGAGGCCCTGTTCCTTTGCGGTGGGTGAATCCGGGAAGGCGGGAATGCGCTCGTCGGAGAGGGCTGCCAGAATGCGGATGTCGCCCGATTCCACGAAGCCGGCGATTTCGCCCAGATCGGTGGAGACCGCCTGAACCTGCCCGCCGATCATCTGCGTGACGGCGGGGCCGCCGCCATCGAACTGCACCCAGCGGATCTGCTTGTATTCATCGCCCGAGAGGCCGGCGGCCCTGCGCCAGCATGAGGAGGCGGATATGATCCCAGCCGCCAGCGCCGGAAGAGCCGGCGACAGCAAGTGCGCTCGGGTCTTCCTTGAGCGCGGCCACCAGATCGTCGAGCGTCTTGAAGTCCGAATCCTTCGGCACGACGATCACGCCGACATCGGTGCCCAGCATGGCCACCCAGCGCATCACCGACGTGTCGGCCGGATATTTGCCCTGCGCGATCTGCGTGACGCCCACTGTGGAAGTTGCCACCATCAGCTCCGCATCGTCGGCGCGCGACGACATGACCTTGGCATAGGCGACCGCGCCCACGCCGCCCGGCATGTTGGTGACCTGAACCGGTGCATCCACCAGCTTCTGGTCGAAGAGCATCTTGCCGATGGTGCGGCAGGTGAAGTCCCAGCCACCGCCGGGATCGGCAGGTGCGATGCACTCGGCAGCCGTGGCACCAGCCACGGAAAGCGACGTCCACAGGACAGCCGCCCCAAAAAGCTTTGAAAGTGTCTTCATCAAGTCCTCCCTCATTGAAGTCGAAATTTCCGTGTCTGAGACCGGATTAGCGTCCGCTCTCAGCCTCCTTCCACAAACCCGCGCGCGCCGAAAAGGCGGCGCGAATCCTCCAGCGCCTGCAGGATCTGCCCGCGCACATCGCGCGCATGCCTGCGAATAGCGGCGGCGGCCTCCTCAGTTTTCCGCTGCCGGACAAGCGCTATGATTTCATTGTGCTCGCGGTGGGCGATCGCGCGCGCCTCCGGCGAGCTCGCCACCAGCCAGCGGGCGCGGATCGTGCGGTTGACCGCGTCCTGCACCGCATCGCGCAGGAAGCGATTGCCCGAAAGGGCGGCAAGCTGCACATGCACGTCGAGCCCTGCCTCGAACCAGTCGTCGGGCGTGAAGTCGCTCAGGCCTTCGTCCACCGTGCGCAGGATGGCGTCCAGCTCCTCAGGCCTTCCCCGCTCGCAGGCGAGACGGATCGCCGCGTCCTCGACGATCTCGCGGTATTCGAAGATTTCCTCAAGCTGCTGCAGGTCGAAGGGCGCGATGGCATAGCCCCGCTCGGCCTTCACGACGAGCCCTTCACGGATCAGCTCCGCCAGCGCCTGCCGGATGGGCGTGCGCGAAACGCCATAGGTGGTTTCCAGCGATCGTTCGGACACGACCTCGCCCGGCGCAAGCTTGAGCGACAGCACATCCCCGCGAATGCGCGAAAGCACGCGCTCGCCGAGCGGCTGTTCAGCCATGTCTTTTGCAGCCTCACCCATGATGGACGGGCACTCCTCCCTGCATGTGCGGCGGTCCGGACAAGCCTCCCTGCCCTCCGGTCTGCCATTTTTGGAACGGGCATTGACCGCTCTTTGCAAGACGGTATACCAATCCGGTCTACCGATGCAATCAGGTTGGAGGAAAAATCGTGACAGCACCAGCCGGCCACCTTGTGAAAGGGTTCCCCGAGCGCGTCAGCGTCGTCGAAGTGGGACCGCGCGACGGATTGCAATCGGAACCCCAATTTGTGCCGACGGAGAGAAAGATCGCGCTCGTCAACGGGCTGATCGATGCCGGCATCCGCCATCTGGAGGTCACGTCCTTCGTTTCGCCACGCGCCGTGCCGCAGATGCGGGATGCAGCAGACGTTCTGGCCGGCATCGACCGCTCGAAGGGCGCGGTGCTGACTGCTCTTGTGCCCAATACGCGCGGTGCCGATCGTGCGGCCGAGGCGGGTGTCGATGCCATGGTCGTTTTCATGTCGGCCTCGGAGAGCCACAATCTGAAGAATGTGAACCGCACCCGCGCGCAATCGCTTGGAGGCTTCGCCGATATCGTGCGCATTGCTGGCGATGCGAAGATTCCGGTCTTCGGGGCGATTGCCACATCCTTTGGCTGTCCCTTCGAGGGCGAAGTGCCGGTTTCCTCCGTGGTGGAGATCGCCCGCGCCTATCGCGACATGGGCATCACGACGCTTTCACTGGGAGATACGACCGGAATGGCGACACCGCCCGTGGTGCAAGAGCGCTGCCGCGCATTGAAACAGGCGGTACCGGAAGCCGACATCGCGCTGCATTTCCACAACACGCGCGGCGTGGGGCTTGCCTGTGTCTATGCGGGGCTGCTGGAGGGTGTGTCCCGCTATGAGGCAAGCATTGGCGGCCTTGGCGGCTGCCCCTTCGTGCCGCGCGCGACGGGCAATATCTGCACCGAGGATCTCGTCTACATGCTGAGCGAATGCGGGGTGGAAACCGGAGTCGATCTGGAAAAGCTCATCGGTGTCGCGCAGGAAGCCGAAGCGATGATCGGGCGCACGCTTCCGGGCCAGGTGATGAAGGCGGGACCGCGTCTCCAGACCGCCAGCATGGACAGCGTTGCGACCGCCAATGGCTGAGAACATGACCGAGAAAAAAGCGCCGCTTGAGGGCATTCGCGTCATTGATCTGACGCGGGTTCTCTCCGGCCCGTTCTGCACCATGATGCTGGGCGACATGGGGGCGGAGGTGATCAAGGTGGAGCCTGCCAAGGGTGACCCGATCCGCGAACAGGGCACGCTGCGCGACGGGTTCTCGGCCTATTATGCGAGCTTCAACCGCAACAAGAAATCGGTTGTCATCGACCTTTACAGCGAGCGCGGCCGTGCGGTGCTGGAGCGGCTGATCTCTGGCGCTGACGTCCTCATCGACAATTTCCGCCCCGGCGTGATGGCGAAGATGGGTTTTGGCGAGGAACGCCTGAAAGCGCTCAATCCGAGGCTGGTGACGGCCAATGTGAACGGCTATGGCTCGACCGGCCCCTATGTGGACCGCCCTGCCTTCGATTTTATCGCCCAGGCCATGAGCGGGCTCATGAGCGTGAACGGCGCGGAAGGCACGGAGCCGATGCGCGTCGCGCAGCCGATCACCGATCTGGTTGCCGGTCTTTACTGTGCATTCGGCATTGTGAGCGCCCTGCGCGCGCGCGATCTCAATGGAACGGGACAGCATGTGGAAAGCGCCATGATGAATGGCGCAATCAGCATGATGGCCTATCTGGCGTCGGAATATTTCACCACCGGAGAGCTGCCCGCGCGCACCGGCAATGACCACCCGCTTGTGGCTCCTTACGGCCTCTTCAGAGCGCGGGATGGCGAGATTGCCGTTGCCCCCTCCAACGACGTGATCCTGAAGCGGTTTCTCGATGTTCTGGAGCTCGGTCACCTGATGGTAGATCCGCGCTACGACACGAACGACAAGCGCTTCTCCCGCCGACCCGAACTCAACGAGATGATCAATCAGGCAGTCGGTCGGGACACGCAGGAGGAATGGATTGCGCGGCTCAACGCCGCCGGCGTGCCCTGCGGCAAGGTGCAGAACCTGGCCGAGGCGCTGAACGACCCGCAGACGCGGGCGCAGGAAATGGTGATCGAGGTTGACCAGCCGAACCACGGGCCGATCCGCATGCTGGGCTTTCCGGTGAAGCTGAGCGACACCCCCTGCCGCCTGCGCCATCCAGCGCCCGAGCTGGGCGCGGACACGAGGGCGGTTCTGGAAGCGAGCGGCTTCAACGCTGACGAGATTGAAGCGCTGGCAAAGGAAGGCGCCATCGGGGGTAATAATGCAATGGGGCGTTGAAACAATCTGAAGACTGGATGCCAGCGCTTTGCCCGTTGGTTCAGGGGCCATTGAATGAGCCACCCTTGGATCGGCGCTGAACGGCACCCATATGCCGGTGAGTGTTTTTCCTCCCGGAGCTCTCCGATGATCCCCTTTTCCGTTCTCGACCTGGCGCCCGTCCCTGACGGATCGAGCGTTGCCGATGCGCTGAACAACACGCTTGATCTTGCCCGCCATGCCGAAAGCTGGGGCTATCGCCGGTTCTGGCTGGCCGAGCACCACAACATGGCCGGCATCGCCAGCGCGGCAACTTCGGTCCTGATCGGGCAGGTGGCCGCCGCCACGAAGACGATCCGCGTCGGAGCGGGCGGTGTGATGCTGCCCAACCACGCCCCACTGATCATCGCCGAGCAGTTCGGCACGCTGGCAACGCTTTATCCGGACCGTATCGATCTGGGACTTGGCCGCGCGCCGGGCACCGACATGGCCACGGCCCGTGCCCTGCGGCGGGGGCTCGACGATGGCGAGGGTTTTCCGCGCGATGTGGTGGAGCTGATTGCCTATCTGGGAGACGATGAACCGAGCCGAAAAGTGCGCGCCATTCCGGGCCGGGGCACACATGTGCCGGTCTGGATCCTTGGATCGAGCCTCTATGGCGCGCAGCTTGCCGCGCATCTTGGCCTGCCCTATGCCTTCGCCTCGCACTTTGCGCCCGCCGCGCTGGAACAGGCTATCGAAGTCTATCGGCAGACATTCCGGCCCTCCGAACATCTCAAGAAGCCGCATTTCATGATGGCGCTCAACGTGTTTGCCGCCGATACGGATGCGGAGGGGCAGTTTCTCAAAACGTCCATGCAGCAGGCCTTTGCCAATCTGCGCACAGGGCGACCGGGCCCCCTGCCCCGCCCGGTGGAAAACGTGGTCGAAACCTTCGAACCCGCCATTGCCGCGGGTGTGGCGCAGGCGCTTGCCTGCACGGCGGCGGGAAGCCCGCAAACCGTGCGGGAGGCATTAAGCGCATTCCTGGCGCGATACAGGCCCGACGAAATCATCATCACCGGCCAGATTCACGACCACGCGGCGCGGCTGAAATCCTTCCGGATCGCTGCCGAAATTCTCTCCGTCATGTGACGCTGCAAGCGATAAGATCTTCCCTCAAAATCTGTTTTGGACATGACCTGATCTACCGGAAAAGGGATATTTGGTCGATTTGACCTTGATATTGGCAAATTAGGACCAAACGGGTTTCTACTCCTGTTATCGTCAATTGAACAAAAAGCACGGTCAACGTGCGCGCGACGAACAAGGATGGGAGAGAGACATGTCGTCCCCGCAAAAGGTTTTGCCGAGCTTACCGCTCGCGCTGACGCCGGTGCTGCTCACGCTCATCGTGCTGGGCGTCCAGCTATTCTATTTCGACGATTTCACCCCCCATGTGCCGCTTGCCATTGGGCTCGCCCTCACGGGGCTGGTTGGCGTCAAGCTGGGTTTCGACTGGGAAGATATTGAAAAGGGTGTGTTCCACGTCATCCACGTGTCTCTGCCCTCCGTTTCGGTGCTCATCAATGTTGGCATGATCATCGGTGTGTGGATCGCAAGCGGCACCGTGCCGACACTGATCTATTACGGCCTGACGATTCTCTCGCCGGAGATCTTCCTTGCCGCAGCGATGCTTCTGTGCGCGGTGGTTTCGCTTTCGCTTGGCACTTCCTGGGGCACGGTCGGGACGGTTGGCCTGGCGCTGATGGGCATCGGTGCCGGCTTTGGCATTCCGGCCTACTGGACAGCGGGCGCGGTCGTTTCGGGTGCGTTTTTCGGAGACAAGGTCTCGCCGCTTTCCGACACCACCAATCTTGCGCCGGCAGTGACGGGCGTCGACGTGTTTTCGCACATCAGAAACATGTTGCCGACCACCCTTCCTGCCATGCTGATTGCTCTGGGGATCTATCTTTTTGCCGGCTATGGTCTGATTGAAACGGGCAGCGCATCATTCGAGAAGATCACCGCGATCACCGCTTCGCTGCAGGAAAATTTCGTGATCTCGCCCTGGCTGCTTCTTCCGGCCGTTCTGGTGATCGCGCTGGCTGTGAAGCGCATGCCGCCTATCCCGTCTCTCTTTGCCGGTGTGCTGGCTGGCGGCCTTGTGGCGATGATCGCGCAGGGGGTGGGACTGCATGATGTCTTCACCTATGCCAATAGCGGCTACAAAATAGACACGGGCGTGAGCGAGATAGACTCGCTGCTCAATCGCGGCGGCATCCAGTCCATGATGTGGACGATTTCACTGGTGCTGATCGCGCTCGGCTTCGGTGGCGCGCTGGAGAAGACCGGGTGTCTTGAGACCATCATCAAGACGATCATGACACAGGTGAGAAGCTTTGCCGGAGTTCAGACGGCAGCGGTGGGAACCTCGATGGCAACCAATCTTGTCGCAGGCGATCCCTATCTTTCCATAGCGCTGCCCGGGCGCATGTATGCACCGGTCTATCGCGGCATGGGCTATTCCACACTCAACCTCTCGCGCGCGGTGGAAGAGGGCGGCACGTTGATCTCGCCACTCATTCCATGGAATGCCGGCGGTGCATTCGTGATCAGCGCGCTGGCGCTCGGCGTTTCCGATGGGCAATTGGTGAACCTGTTATACATCCCCCTCGCCTTCGCCTGCTGGCTTTCGCCGGTGATCGGGCTTGCCTATGCCTATACCGGGCTTTTCTCGCCGAAAGCGAGCGAGGCCGAGATCGAGGACTGGCACGACAGCGGCGAAACCATTGCCGATCTCAGCGATCATGGCTGGGAGGCACCTGCCATGGCGAACAGAACGCCCGCAGAATAGGGCGCCGCCAGCTGAACAGGCTCCGTAACGGGGCCTGTTTCGCATTCAGCGGGCGGGGTAATGGAACGGCTCGCCGGCAAAGGCCTCCCTGCCCCGGCCGATCTGGTGGATGGCGCGGATCATGCGCCCTTCACGCTCAAGCAGCCTGTCGCCCAGCGCGACGATGCGGCGGTTTGGCGTGGCGCTTGGGGCGCGCTCGCGCAGCATGTGTGCAAGGGCGACTTCATCCATCTCGCGTGCGAACAGATTGGCGATGACATAGGCGGCAGCGGTGGAGCGGCTGATGCCCGCATGGCAGTGCACCACCAGGGGCGAGCGCCAGTTCCAGTCGCGCGCGAAACCGAGCAATGCTTCGATCTGCTCAAAGGCCGGTGCGATGAGGCCCGGACGCAAATCCGAGATGTCGTGCATGGCCAGATGCAGACGTTCCGGCACCGTATCGATCTGAGCAAGAGCAGGCGGTTCGCTGCTCGATGTCAGCGAAACCATGTGCTGCGCACGGGTCGCTTTCAGCATGCGCTCCAGCTGCGATGCGGGGCAGACATAGAGCATTACCGGCCGCTCCCGGCCCAGCTTTCCAGCGCCATGCCAAGGCGCTCGAAGCCCTGTTCGTCTCCCGGCAGGCCGATGCGCAGGCAATCGGGACGGCCGGCGAAACGCCGAACGAGAATGCCATTGCGGCCCAGATGATCGAACAGCCCTGCCGCGCGGGGATGGCGCAGGAAGCGGAAGAGATCGGTGCCGGCTTCGATCGTTAGCCCTGCGTCGTTGAAAAGGGCATCGAGACGTATGCGCGCCTTGATGAGATCACGCCGCATGGCGCTCTGCCAGTCGCGGTCGGCGAGCGCTTCGAGGCCCGCATGGAGCGCAGGACCCGCGACGGCCCACGGGCCGAGCCATGCGGAAAGTTTCTGCGCAAGCTCCGCCGAAGCAAGTGCGAAGCCCAGACGCAGACCCGCCAGGCCAAAAAACTTTCCGAACGAGCGCAGCACGACGAGGTTGCCGGCGTCCACGTCGCCGGCGATGCTTTCGGCCTGAGGGCCGACATCCATGAAGGCCTCATCGACCACCAGAACCCCGCCATGGAGGCGCAGGTTTTCCGCGAGATCGAGAAGGTCTCTGCGGCTTAGCAGCCGCCCGTCGGGATTGTTTGGATTGACCACCACCGCAAGCGGCGCACCATGAAGCGCGTCGAAGCGCTCCACCTCTTCGACCGCGTGGCCGGCGAGTGCGGCGGCGCGCGCGTGTTCGGCATAGGTGGGGCCGAGAATGCGCGCCGCCCCGGGCGCCAGAAGCGAGGCGACCAGCGGCAGGAGAAGCTGGGTTCCCGGCGCGGCGATGACGTTGGCCGCAGACGGCGCGCCATAATATGCGGCGGCTCGCTCGGTCAGGGCGGCGATGTCTGCCTCTTCGGGCAGGCGCTCGACGGCGCTGGCAGGGAACGGCGAAAAAGGATAGGGGTTCGGGTTGATGCCGGTGGACAGGTCGAGAAAGGGCGTGGGCGCATTCGGAAAGAGCGTCGAAGCCTGAACGAGACTGCCGCCGTGATCGGTCACCCTGTCCGCAGCCCGGTCAGCCAGTCGAGGCCCGATGTCCATTCTGATCGCCCTTTCATCCATGCTGGTGGAACTCGCCATCGGCTATCCGCAGCGGCTCTTTCGCCTGATCGGTCATCCCGTCACCTGGATCGGTCGTCTTATCGCGCTGGCGGACGCGCGATGCAATATCGAAACCCTTTCGCCCGGTGCGCGCCGCATGATTGGCGCGCTGGCGCTGGCGGGCATTCTCGTGCTCGCAGGTCTTGCCGGCTGGTTGATCCAGACCGGCCTTTCCGGCTGGGTGGGGCTGGTGGTCGCCGCGCTTGTGGGCAGCTCTCTGATCGCCCAAAGAAGCCTCGCCGCCCATGTGAAAGCGGTGGCGGACGGGCTCGACACCGGCGGGCTTCCCGAGGGTCGAAGAGCGGTTTCGCAGATCGTCGGCCGCGATCCCGAAAGCCTTGACGAGGCCGGCGTTTCGCGCGCGGCCATTGAAAGCCTTGCCGAAAACTGCTCCGACGGCGTGGTTGCGCCTGTGTTCTGGCTGGCGGTTGGCGGGCTGGCGGGCGGCGCCATCTACAAGACCGCGAACACGGCCGATTCGATGATCGGGCACAGGAGCGCGCGGCATCTTCATTTCGGCTGGGCGGCGGCGCGTTTTGACGATCTGATCAACCTGCCGGCTTCGCGGCTGACGGCGCTTCTCTTTGTCTGTGCCGCGTTCTTCATGCGCGACGCCTCGGCTGGAGCGGCATGGCGCGCGGTGCGCCGCGATGCGCGCCACCATCGCTCGCCCAATGCCGGCTGGCCGGAAGCGGCCATGGCGGGCGCGCTCGGCCTCGCCCTTGCCGGCCCGCGCCGCTATGGCGGCGAAGTGGTGGACGATGCGGTGATGGGCGAAGGCGGCCGTCGCGCGGCCAATGCCGGGGATATCCGCCGTGCGCTTGCGCTCTACCGGATTGCAGACGGGCTCTTGATCGGGCTTGTGGCGGTGGCGGCTGGGCTTTGGTTTTTGGTATTCTGATCGCACGTCATTTCATGGCAACAGCGTTGTGCGTGGTTCGACAAGCTCACCATGAGGGATGTGGTATCCCGCAAGCCTGTTCACGAACACGTAGAACGTGTTTGCAGCCACTCCCGTCCCTCATGGTGAGCTTGTCGAACCACGCACTGCGTCACTGCAGCGTGTCCTAAAACTCCACACCCTTTTGCGCTTTCACGCCAGCGGCGAAATGATGCTTCGCCTGCCCCATTTCGGTGACGAGATCGGCGGCCTCGGTCAATAGCGGCTTGGCGTTGCGGCCGGTCACCACCACATGTAGGTCCTCGCGCCGCCGGGTCAGTGCGGACACCACGCGTTCAAGATCGAGATAGTCGTAGCGTAGCGCTATGTTCAACTCGTCGAGAACCACCAGATCGATGGTCGGATCGGCCATCAGCTCTTCGGCCTTTCCCCATGCCCGCTCGGCGGCGGCGATGTCGCGTTCAAGATCCTGCGTTTCCCAGGTGAAGCCCTCGCCCATCGTGTGCCAGGAGACCTGATCGCCGAAGGCAGCAAAAGCATCCTTCTCGCCGCAATGCCAGGCACCCTTGATGAACTGCACGACACCCACCCGGCGGCCATGGCCGAGCATGCGCAGCGCGAGACCGAAGGCGGCGGTGGATTTGCCCTTGCCTGGCCCCGTGTTGACGATCAGAAGCCCCTTCTCGACTGTCTTGTCGCGCACTTCGGCATCCTGAACCGCCTTGCGCTTTTCCATCTTGGCCTTGTGGCGCTCGGCCTGGTTTGTGTCGATCTCTCGCATGTCACTTCACTTTCATGGGCAGGCCGGCAACCACCAGCGTGACGCTGTCGGCGGCAGCGGCGACTTTCTGGTTCAGGAATCCCGCCTCGTCGCGGAAGCGGCGCGCCAGCGCGTTTTCGGGCACGATGCCGAAGCCGACCTCGTTGGAAACGAGAACCGTGGTTCCCTCTCTTGCGGCGAGTGCCGATAGAAGCCTCTCGGTGACGGGCTTCGGATCATGGTCGTTCAGCATGAGATTGCTGAGCCACAGGGTCAGGCAATCGACCAGAACCGTTTCATTGGATGGCAGTTTTTCGAGCACGCCCGGCAGGTCGAGCGGGGCGTCGTGCGTCTGCCACGCGCCCGCCACCGCCCCCTTGCGCCGCGCGCGGTGCATGGCGATGCGTTCGCGCATCTCGTCATCGAAGGCCTGCGCCGTGGCGATGTAGTGCCAGGGCGCGGGCGTGGCTTCGATCAGCGTTTCAGCATGGCGGCTCTTGCCCGAGCGCGCGCCGCCCAGAACGAGATGAAGGGATCGCATCGCTATTTTGCCGGCTCAGCCGACAAGATGCCCGGCAAGGAAGGTCACGCCGACGCCAAGGATCGCTGCACCGGCAAGCCGGGGCTGCATGGCCTCCACCGCCCAGCCGCGCGAACGGACCAGCAAATAGGCGCCAAGCGCGATGGCGCTCTGGATCGCGGCAAGGCCGGCGAGATAGGCAATCAGCGGCGTCTCCTCGCTGCCGACAATGGCCTCGCCGAAGGCATAGCCATGGAACACGCCGACCACCAGAAACAGCGCGAAAACGAGCATGTGGTTTTCCAACGCCCGTCCACGGGCCAGCAGCCAGCCGCCGGCAAGAACGCTTGCCGCGATGACGATTTCCGCCGCCGGAAGATCGAGCAGCATCAGGTGCAGACCGACGCCGATGAGCGAACCGGCGACGAAGAGCAGCGGCGCGAAAAGGCTCATGCCGGCGACAGCGGCAATGAGGCCGGCGGCAACGATGAAAGCGAGATGGTCAAGCCCGATCACGGGATGGGCGAGCCCCGAAACCAGCCCCTCATAAAGGGTTGTGGGTGTCTCTCCGTCCATGGCGTGATGGGCCTTGGCGCTGGTTGCGAAGAGCGATGCAAAAACGAATGCGGAAAAAATGCGTGCGATACGCGCGGTCATGTCTGGTCCTTTCCCCTCCACCCGAGGGATGCGGTGTTTCTTTCAGGCTGTCGGCAGGTTTCCTGGCTCACGGGTCGAAGCGTTTTCCAGCCTTCCCAAGGCATCATGCCTCAGTGGCGATCAGGAAAACGCTCACCGCTTACAGTTGCGGGGGCAGCCATGGCCTTGGCGCTTGAGCGCCGCACCATGTTCCCTCTGGTCCGCTTGCGCGGAACCAACAGCAGCCGGAGCATACAAGAAAAGCCGAGACCCGCAATCGCTTTGTTGCCCGCATTGACAGACGCGGCGGGCGAGCCGTAAATGCGCGATAGACGGTCCTCTTCCCTCAAGGGAGGAGGCTAAGAGGGAATGCGGTGCGGGCCTTGCCCAATGCCGCAGCTGTCCCCGCAACTGTAAGCGGAGAGCGCACCTGACACGCCACTGGGGCAACGCCCTGGGAAGGCTGGAGAGCGCAGCGACCCGTGAGCCAGGAAACCTGCCGTCTGAAAATGAAATCCTGACCGCCTGGCGGGTGTCCCGGGCAAGGAGTGTGCATTGTGACTGCCGACAGCGCCACCGCGCGCGATCTCCCGACCATTCATGGTGTCTCTGCCAGTACGCGGCCTGAAACGGCTTGCGTGCCCCTCACCCGCATCCCCGCATTCACCACGCTCCATCTGAAGGATATCTTATGACCACGAGCTTCAATCGTGTGCCCTGCACCGTCGTGACCGGCTTTCTCGGCGCCGGCAAGACGACGCTCATTCGCAATGTGCTGGAGAACACCAAGGGCAAGCGGCTTGCCATCATCGTCAACGAATTCGGCGATGCCGGCGTCGATGGCGAGGTGCTGAAAGGCTGCGGGCTCGACACCTGCCCCGAGGAGAACGTTCTGGAACTGGCCAATGGCTGCATCTGCTGCACCGTGGCCGATGATTTCGTTCCGGCCCTCGACCAGATCCTCGCCCGCGAACCGAAGGTGGATCACATCCTGATCGAGACCTCGGGCCTCGCTTTGCCCAAGCCGCTGGTGCAGGCCTTCCAGTGGCCGGCGATCAAGAACCGCGTGACGGTCGATGGCGTGATTGCCGTGGTGGACGGGCCGGCGCTGGCAGACGGTCAGGTGGCGAACGACATGGATGCACTTGCCGCGCAGCGCGCGGCGGACGAAACGCTCGACCATGATGATCCGGTGGAAGAGGTGTTCGACGATCAGGTGGCCTGCGCCGATCTGATCGTCTTGTCCAAGAGCGACCTTCTGGACGCGGAAGGCAACGAGCGCGCCCGCGCCCGCGTCGAAAGCCATCTGTCGCGCAATGTGCAGATCGTGCCGAGCGCTCATGGCAAGGTGGACCCGGCGCTGTTGCTCGGTCTCGGGCTCGCGGTGGAAGACGACATCGAAAACCGCAAGACGCATCACGACGACCCGCATGACCACGAACATGACGATTTCGACACATTCGTTGTGGATCTGCCGCCGGTGCTGCACCCCGAGGAACTGGAAGCGCGGGTCAATGCGGCGGTGGAAACCGGTGAGGTTTTGCGGCTCAAGGGGTTCGCCCATGTGAAGGGCAAGCCCATGCGCCTGCAGGTGCAGGCGGTCGGCCCCGCGCGTCTCGCACCACTATGACCGTCCGTGGAAGGCCGGCGAAGCCGCCGAAACGCGGCTCGTGGTGATCGGCCTCAAGGGCATCGACCGCGCGCGTATCGAGAGCCTGTTGACGGCCTGACCCGATGCACATCCTCGCCACCACCACCGCCTCACTCGACGATCTGATCGAGCCTGTCGATCTGCAGCAGTCGCCGGCGGACATGGTTGCGCTGTCGTTTACCGACAGCGATCTGGCGGGGATCGCCTCTGCATGGCAGGGGAGCCGCGAGGCCCTGCCCTCGCTGCGCCTCGCCGCCTTGCGTGACCTCAGACACCCCATGTCTGTCGATCTGTGGATCGACAACACGGCAGCGCATGCCCGCACCATTCTGGTGCGGGTGCTGGGTGGCTATGAGTGGTGGCGCTATGGCTGCGACCGGCTGGCAGAGCTTGCGCGAGACAAGGGCATCGCGCTGGCGCTGCTTCCCGGCGAATGCCATGAGGACGACCCGCGCCTTGCCGAACGATCCACCGTTTCGCCGGAAGCGCGCGCGGCGTTGCTTGCCTGTTTCCGCGAGGGCGGGCCGGACAATATGCGCGCGCTGACCTGGCAGCTTGCGCGCCTTGCGGGGTGGGAGCTCGAAGCGCCGGAAGCGGAACCGGTCGCCAAGGCAGGCTTCTATGCACCGGGCCACGGCATTGTGGAGGCTGGCTTCTTCTCGGCCAGTACGAATGCCGACAGGCCTGTCGTGCCAATCCTCTTCTACCGTTCCATGCTGCTCGCCAGCGATGTCGCGCCCATCGACGCGCTGGTGGAGGCGCTTGAGGAACAGGGGTTGTGCGCCATTCCCGTTTTCGTCTCCAGCCTGCGTGATCCGGTTGCCTCTGATTTCGTGCGGGATGCCGTGGAGGCAATGAAACCACAGGCGCTCATCACCGCCACGGCCTTTTCCAGCGGCGCGGAGCCCGGCGAAAAAACACTGTTCGACAGCTTTGGCGTGCCGGTCTTTCAGGTGGTCACCGCCACCACGCGGCGCGAGGCGTGGCAGGAAGGCCAGCGCGGCCTCGCCCCGGCGGACCTCGCCATGCATGTGGTGCTGCCGGAACTCGATGGTCGGCTGATGGCCGGTGCGATTTCGTTCAAGGACGAGGCGGCGCTGGACGAGGGGCTGTCCTTCGGCGTTCAGCGCAACCGGCCGGAACCCGCGCGCATCAGGCAGGTGGCGGCAAGGATCGCGGCGCATCTGAAACTTGCCCGAACACCAAAAGCCGAACGCCGGATTGTCATCCTGATCCCGGATTATCCGAGCGCACCCGGCCGCACCGGCTATGCGGTGGGGCTGGACGTGCCGTCGAGCGTGCTCGCCATGCTGCATGATCTTGGTGCGGCGGGGTATGCGGTTGCCGGTGTTCCGGAGACACCGCGCGCACTGATGCAGCGACTGGAACAGCCCTCCGAGCGATTATCGCTGGAAGACTATCACAATGCCTTCGATGCACTGCCTGAGGAGGCGCGCGAGAAGCTGCTGGCCACCTGGGGGCCGGCGAACGACGACACGGAGGATGGCGTCTTTCCGTTCCGCGCGGCGCGGTTCGGCAATATCACCGTGGCGCTTGCGCCGGATCGGGGACGCTCGGCAGACCGCCGCGTCGACTATCATGACCCGACGCTTGCGCCGCGCCATGCACTCGTCGCTTTCGGCCAGTGGATGCGGGAGCGGCTCCAGGCTCACGCGCTGATCCATGTGGGCGCGCATGGCACGCTGGAATGGCTGCCGGGCAAGACCGTGGCGCTGACGGAAACCTGTTTCCCCGAAATCGTCGCCGGTGCGCTGCCGGTGGTCTATCCCTTCATCGTCAGCAATCCGGGGGAAGCCGCGCAGGCCAAGCGCCGCATTGGTGCCATCACGCTCGGGCATTTGACACCGCCGCTGGCGGGTGCCGGGCTTTCTGAAGACCAGCAGGAGCTGGAACGGCTGGTGGATGAATATGCGCAGGCCGACGGGCTCGACCGCCGCCGCCGCGACCGGCTGGCAAAGCTGATCGTGGAAACCGCTGAGCGCACCGGCCTCACCCGCGATGCCGGCGTGGAGGACACGGGCGACACGGATGCGGCGCTGATGCAGATCGACGCCTGGCTCTGTGATCTGAAAGATTTCGCCATCAAGGACGGGCTGCACATCTATGGCCGGGGCAGCGGCACGGATGAAGCGCCTGAACGCAGCGCCTGCGCGGAGAGCGAAAAGCGCGCGCTTCTGGCCGCACTCGATGCCCGACACATTGCTCCCGGCCCCTCCGGCGCGCCCGCGCGGGGGCGTACCGATGTTTTGCCGACCGGCCGCAACATTTTCACCGCCGATCCGCGAACCCTGCCCACGCCAACCGCAACCGCACTGGGCGGGATGGCGGCGGATGAGGCCGTGCGCGGCTATCTGCAGGAGCACGGCGACTGGCCGCGCTCACTCGTTCTCGACCTGTGGGGCAGCGCGAGCCTGCGCACTGGCGGCGAGGAGATCGCACAGGGTCTGGCGCTGATGGGCTGCCGGCCGCAATGGGATCAGGCGACGGGGCGCGTGACGGGCATTGAAGTGCTGCCGCCGGCCAGCCTTGGCCGCCCGCGCATCGACGTGACGTGGCGCATTTCCGGCCTGTTTCGCGACATGTTCCCCACCCAGATCGCGCTTCTCGATACGGCGGTTGCCGCCGTGGCCGCGCGCGACGAGGACGACAGCGAAAACCCGCTTGCCGCCGCCGCGCGGAAGGCCGGCAAGGCTCCGGCGCGCATTTTCGGCTCTGCTCCCGGCACCTATGGCGCGGGGCCGGAAGAAAAGCTTGCGCGCGGAGACTGGCAGGAACGCGCCGAGCTGGGCGAAGCCTATCTCGCCGCCGGCGCCTATGCGTTTGGCGGCGCGGAAGGCGAAGGCCGGCGGGAAGACGGCGCGTTTGCGCGGCAGGTGGCGGAGGCCGACATGCTTATCCACACCGGCGACGATGCCGGGCGCGATATTCTCGAAGGCTCGGCGGATGTGGCCTTCATCGGCGGGTTTGCGGCGGCCATCGAAGCGCTGGGCGGCAAGGCCGATCTTGTGGTGCTCGACACGACCGATCCGGAACGCCCGCGCGCCCGCTCGCTGGCGCAGGCCATTGCCCGCACCGTGCGCGCCCGTGCGGTCAATCCACGCTTCATCGACGGGCAGTTGCGCCACGGCCCGCGCGGTGCGGCGGAACTGACGGAAACGGTGGACCGGCTGATCGGCTTTGCCGAGACCACGGATGCGGTTTCGGGCAGCCTGATCGATGCCGTGTTCGATGCCTATCTCGGCGATGAACGGGTGCGCGATTTTCTTCTGGCGGAAAACCCCGTCGCCGCCCGCGCCATGGCAGAGCGGTTTTCCGCTGCGCGCAGGCGCGGCCTCTGGCACCCGCGCCGCAACTCCGTCGATGACGATCTGGCGGCACTTCTGGCGGAGGCGACGGCATGACGATGCGACGCGGCGCATGCCCCACACTCTCCGCCCCCATGAAGACCGGCGACGGGCTGCTCGCGCGGATTGCGCCGGCCCATGGCGTGCTGACTCTTGAGAAACTGGCGGGCATCGCCAAAGCCGCGGGCCGCCATGGCAACGGCATTCTGGAAGTGACCGCACGCGGCAAATTGCAGATACGCGGATTGACTGAGGAAAGCACGCCTTTGCTCCGGAATGAGATCGGTGCGCTGGAGCTTGGCCCTGTCGACGGCTTTGCGGTGGAAACGGGACCGCTAGCGCCGGCCCACCCGCTTGCGGAGCGCATCAATGCCCATGTGGCAGAGCGCAATTATGGCGCGCTGCTCGCCCCCAAGGTGTCTGTCACCGTGGATGAAGGCGGAGCGTTGCATCTCGATGCGATCAGCGCCGACATCAAACTTGTGGCGCTGGGCGATGGTTCTTGGCTGATCGGCCTTGGCGGCATTGGCGCGACGGCGCACTGGCTGGGCTCAGGCGATGAGCAGACGGCGGGCGCTGCAGCGCTTTCGGTGATCGATCTGCTGGCGCGGACCGGCGGCCGGGCGCGTGACCTTACGCAGGCGCAGAAAGATACGCTTCAGACGGGACTTGAGCCATCTGCGGAATATCCCGCACGGGCCGACAGCGCACCGGTTGGCCGGTTCGTTCTAGAAGACGGGAAAAGCGCGCTCGGTGTCGCCCTGCCCTTCGGCCAGATTGCGGCGGAGGCGCTGGTCGCGCTCTGCGAGGCGGCATTCGATGCCAGGGAAATTCGCCTTGCGCCGCGCAGCGGCCTGCTTCTGCTCGGTCTCGACGACGCCGGTCACGACGAGGTGCTGCAGGCAGCTCACGCCCTTGGCTTTGTCACGGATCGGCATGACCCGCGCCTCTCCATCGCCGCCTGCGCCGGCGCGCCGGCCTGTGCGTCGGCGCGGTTCGACGCCAAGGCTCTTGCCGCCGAGGCGGCGGAAGCCGGCTTGCCCGATGGTCCCTTCCGTCTTCACCTTTCGGCCTGCGAAAAAGCCTGCGCCCAGCCCACCGGGCCGGTTGTGAACCTGATCGCGGCTGAAGGTGGCTGCACGATCTTCTCCGTTGGCGCAGAACCTTCCGAGCGCCTTCGCACCTTCCTCCTCGAGCGCGGCGAGACGCTGCGCGCTGCCCTTCTTCGAAAGACAGGCTGAATGCAAGAAACCGAATACATACGCGACGGCAACGCCATCTATGAAAAGTCGTTTGCGATCATCCGCGCCGAGGCCGATCTCGCGCGTTTCAGCGCGCAAGAGGCCGATGTCGCCATCCGCATGATCCATGCCTGCGGGCTGGTGGAGGCCGCGAGACATTTCGTCTTCTCCGAAGGGTTCGTTGCGGCAGGCCGCGCGGCGCTGAAGGCGGGTGCGCCGATCCTGTGCGATGCGGAGATGGTGGCACGCGGGGTGACCCGCACACGGCTGCCCGCCGAAAACGACGTGATCTGCACCCTGCGCGATGCGCGCACGCCGGAGCTTGCACAAAAGCTTGGCAACACGCGCTCCGCCGCGGCGCTGGAACTGTGGCGCGAGCATATGGAGGGCGCGGTGGTGGCCATCGGCAATGCGCCGACCGCACTCTTCTACCTGCTCGACATGCTGCGCGCCGGTGCGCCGAAGCCTGCCGCCATCATAGGCATGCCGGTGGGCTTTGTCGGCGCGATGGAATCCAAGGAAGCGCTGGCCGAGAGCGGGCTTGGCATTCCCTTTGCCATCGTGCGTGGCCGCATGGGCGGCAGCGCCATGACGGCGGCGGCGATCAACGCATTGGCGAGGGCCGGACTGTGAGCGGAACCCTGATTGGCGTCGGCACCGGACCCGGCGATCCCGAGCTCATCACCGTGAAGGCGCTGAAGGCGCTGGAGCGGGCGGATGTGGTGGCCCATTTCGCAAAACGTGGGCGCAGGGGGAATGCCCGGCGCACGGTGGAGGGGCTTTTACCGGAGGGCATCGAGGAACTGCCGCTCGAATATCCGGTCACCACCGAGATCGACAGGAACGACCCGCGCTACATCGAGGCCATCACCGGTTTTTACGAAGCTTCGGCGCGCACGGTGGAAGCGCATCTGAAAGCGGGGCGCACGGTTGCCGTTCTGAGCGAGGGCGATCCGCTGTTCTATGGTTCCTACATGCATCTGCATGTGCGGCTTGCCCCGCTCTATCCGGCCGAGGTGATCCCCGGCATCACGGCCATGTCCGGCTGCTGGTCGCAGGCGGGCATCGCCATCGTTCAGGGCGACGACATCATGACGGTCCTGCCCGGCACGCTTTCCGAAGACGAGCTTGTTCGCCGCGTGAGCGACACGGAGGCCTTCGTCATCATGAAGGTGGGGCGCAACCTGGCAAAGATCCGCCGGGCGCTTACCCGCGCCGGCAGGCTTAGCGGCGCGGTGTATGTGGAACGGGGCACGATGGACAAGACAGGCATGATGCCGCTCGCCGACAAGGCGGACGACGAGGCCCCCTATTTCTCGTTGGTGCTCGGCCCGGGCTGGCGGACAAAGCCGGGCGAGGCGGTGGCATGAGCGGGCGTCTCGTCATCATAGGCACCGGGCCCGGGAACCCGGCGCAAACGACGCCGGAGGCGCGGATGGCCATCGCGGCGGCGAGCGATTTCTTCGGCTATGGCCCCTATCTCGACCGGCTTGACCTGAGTGACGGCCAGACCCGCCACGCCTCCGACAACCGGGAAGAGCTTGCCCGCGCGAAGGCGGCGCTCACCATGGCGGCCCAAGGCAGGCATGTGGCCGTGGTTTCGGGCGGGGATGCAGGTGTTTTCGCCATGGCGGCGGCGGTGTGCGAGGCCATCGAGCATGGGCCGCAGGAATGGCGCGCGCTCGATCTGGAGACCGTGCCGGGGCTGACGGCCATGCTGGCCGTGGCGGCCCGCGTGGGCGCGCCGCTCGGCCACGATTTCTGCGCCATATCGCTTTCGGACAATCTGAAACCCTGGGAACTGATCGAAACCCGGCTGGCTGCGGCTGCCGGTGCGGGCTTCGTGATCGCGCTCTACAATCCGATCAGCCGCGCCCGGCCCTGGCAGCTTGGTCGCGCTTTTGAGCTGTTGAGCGGCATTCTACCGGCATCGACGCCCGTCGTGTTCGGCCGCGCCGCCGGTCGCCACGACGAACGCATGGCGATTGTTCCACTGAACGAGGCGCGTGGCGAGATGGCCGACATGGCCACCTGCGTTATCATCGGGTCGCCCGAAACGCGGATGATCGAGCGCCCCGGAAAACCGCCGCTGGTCTATGCGCCGCGCTCGGCGACGGGAGCCGCCAGATGAGCCTCGATCGCAGCCAGGGCTTCATCGACATTGGCCACGGTGGCGGTGCCCGATGGTTTGGGCCGGTCGATCATGATCACGGGCAGACCGAGCCTGCGCGCTGCAGCAATCTTGCCATAGGTCGCCGCGCCGCCGCTGTTCTTGGCCACCACGATGTCGATGCGGTGCTCGGTGAGCAGCGCGATTTCATCTGCTTCGGAAAACGGACCGCGCGCCAGAATGCAGTGGGCATTGGCCGGCAGGTGGGACGGTTCGACCGGCTCCACGCTGCGCACCCGATAATGATGCTGCGCCGCCGCGCGAAACATTTGAACTTCCTGCCGGCCAATGGCCAGAAAGACGCGCCGGGGCTCTTGCCCGAGCAACTTGGCCGCCTCGGCCATGCCGGACGCGATCTGCCAGTTGTCGCCGGCGACCGGCTGCCAGGCGGGACGCATGAGCGTGATGAGCGGCACGCCGGTCAGTCTGGCCGCTTCCGCCGCGTTGCGCGCCATGCGCGCGGCGAAGGGATGCGTGGCATCTACCATCAGGTCGATGCGTTGGTCCTCGAGGTAACGCGCAAGCCCATCGGCGCCGCCGAAACCGCCCACACGCACCTCGCCCTGCAAGGCTTCCGGCGTGCTTGTGCGCCCGGCAAGCGAGGTGACGACACGCAGCGCGCTGCGCGCGCAGAGCCGCTCCGCGAGCCGCCGTGCTTCGCCTGTTCCACCAAGAATGAGAAGGGTCTGCTTTGCCATGACGTCTTCTAGAGCATTTTGCAGTCAGGCGGAAAGCGCTAAGCGCTGGCTTGCCATCGTGGGGATCGGCGAGGACGGTATGGCCGGGCTCGGTGAGGAAGCACGCCGCGCGATTGCCGATGCGGAGATCGTCTTCGGCGGCGCGCGGCATCTTGAACTTGCGGCAGATGAGATTGCGGGCGAGCCGCGTCCATGGCCCTCGCCTTTCGATAAGGCGGTCGATGAAATCGAAGCCCTGAGAGGCAAGAATGTCTGCGTGCTCGCCTCCGGCGATCCGTTTCACTTCGGCGTTGGCGCGACGCTGGCGCGGCGCATTCCGGCAGAAGAAATGCGTGTCTTTTCCGCCCCGTCTTCCTTTGCGCTTGCCGCTGCCCGGCTTGGCTGGCCGCTGCAATCGGTCGAGACGGTTTCTCTGCATGGCCGGCCCATCGCGCCGATCCGCCCGCTGCTTCATCCCGGCACGCGCATTCTCGCGCTCACATCCGATGGCGCGGCTCCGGCTGCGATTGCTGGGCTGATTACTGCAGAAGGGTCTGGCTCCTCGCGTTTCACCGTGCTGGAAGCGCTGGGCGGTCCGCGCGAACGGCAGGTGAGCGGCGTGGCTTCCGCGCTTTCTGCAGAACGCTTTGACGATCTGAACGTGGTCGCCATTGAGGTGGCGGCGGATGAGGATGCGCGCATTCTGCCGCTTGGAACCGGGCTGGAAGACGGGCTTTTCGAGCATGACGGGCAGATCACCAAATCGGAGGTGCGGGCCGTCACGCTTTCAGCGCTTGCCCCGAAACGGGGTGAGCGGCTCTGGGACATCGGAGCAGGTTCAGGCTCGATTTCCATCGAATGGCTGCGTCAGCATCCATCGCTGAGCGCCATCGCCATCGAGGCGGACGGGGAGCGGGCGGAACGCATTGCCCGCAATGCCGAGCGCATGGGCGTGCCTCAGCTCACCGTGGTTGAAGGAAAAGCGCCTGCCGCGTTCGCGGGCCTTGCAGCACCAGACGTGGTTTTCATCGGTGGCGGGGCGACTGTGCCGGGGCTCATGGAGGCCGCGATTGCCGCTCTTGGAACCGGGGGCCGCCTTGTTGCAAACGGGGTGACGCTCGAAACGCAGGCGCTTCTGATCGACTGCCATGGGCAGCACGGCGGAGAGCTGATCGAGATCGCCATCGCGCGCGCCGCCCCCGTTGGCGGCATGACGGCGTTGCGCCCGGCCATGCCGGTGCTTCAATGGCGCTGGAGGAGACCATGATCTGCGCCGGGTTTGGAGCCAGAAAAGGCGTCACAAGCGAGGCGGTTCTTGCCGCACTCGACGCCGCCCTGACAATGCATGACATCGCGCGGAACAGGCTCAATGCGCTGGCGACCGTGCCACGGAAGCGGGACGAGCCCGGCCTGACGGACGCTGCAAAGGCGCTCCGCCTGCCGCTCATCATTGCCGATGAGGCTGCAATGCGGGCAGCGGCGACGCACTGCCTGACCCGTTCGGAACAGGCGCTCGCCGCCACCGGCCTGCCTTCGGCCTCGGAGGCGGCGGCGCTGGCCGTCTGCGGCCCAGCCGCCCGGCTTCTCGGGCCGAGGCTCACACTTGACGGCGTAACCTGCGCCATCGCGACCACCGGAAGACAATCATGACCGTTCATTTCATTGGCGCCGGACCGGGCGCTGCCGACCTCATCACCGTTCGCGGCCGCGACCTGATCGCGCGTTGCCCGGTGTGCCTCTATGCCGGTTCGCTGGTGCCGGAGGAGCTGCTGACGCATTGCCCGCCGGGCGCGCGCATCGTCAACACCGCGCCCATGTCGCTTGAAGAGATCGAGGCGGAATATATCCGCGCCCATGAAGCGGGCGAGGACATTGCCCGGCTTCATTCGGGCGATCTTTCGGTCTGGAGTGCGGTGGCTGAACAGATCCGCCGTCTTGCAGCACTCGGCATCGATTACACGCTGACGCCGGGCGTGCCGTCCTTCTCGGCGGCTGCGGCGGCGCTGGGGCGCGAGCTGACCATTCCGGAAGTGGCGCAGAGCCTCGTTCTGACCCGCATTTCCGGCCGTGCGTCGAAAATGCCGGAGGGCGAGACGCTCGCCAATTTCGCGGCCACCGGCACAACGCTCGCCATTCATCTCGCCATTCACGCGCTCAACCGGGTGGTGGCGGAGCTGACCCCGCATTACGGCCCGGACTGCCCTGTCGCCATCGTGGCGCGGGCAAGCTGGCCGGACGAACGCATTCTGCGCGGCACGCTTTCCACCATCGAGGCAGAGATGGCGAAGGACCCGATCGAGCGCACGGCGCTCATTCTCGTCGGGCCGGGGCTGGGTGCCGAGGATTTTCGTGAAAGCGCGCTCTACAGCGCCGATTATCAGCGCCGGTTTCGCGGACGGGAGGGATTATGAGCCTGACTGAGGCGTTGAGCCGACTTCCCTTCCAGCCGACGCCATTCGAACCCGGCCATGTGTGGCTTGCCGGCGCAGGTCCCGGCGGCTTTGCCTGCCTGACGCTCGGTGTTCTGGCCGCGCTCGATGCGGCGGATGTGGTGATCTATGACGCGCTGGTGGACCCCGATATCCTGAAGGCTGCGCCGCAGGCCCGGCACATTTTCGTCGGCAAACGTGCCGGCCAGCCCTCGACTGCGCAGGACGAGATCAACCGGCTGATGGTGGCAGAAGCCGAGGCCGGAAATCGGGTGCTGCGTCTGAAGGGCGGAGACCCCAACATGTTTGGCCGCGGCGGCGAGGAAGCCCTGACACTGGCACTTGCCGGCATTCCCTTCCGCTTCCTGCCGGGCATCACCTCGGCTGTCGGGGCGCTTGCCGATGCGGGCATACCCGCCACCATGCGCGGCGTGAACAAGGCGGTGATATTCGCCACCGGTCACGCCGCCGGCACGCCGGATGATCTCGACTGGGCGGCGCTCGCCAAAACCGGCCAACCCATCGTCATCTATATGGGCATGCACAGGCTTGCCCGGATCGTGGATGCGCTCACTTCCGGCGGCATGGCGGGCGATACGGCGGCAGCCCTCATCATGAATGCGACGAAGCCGGATGAGCGCATTCTCACCACCACGCTTTCGACACTTGTTTCACAAGCGGAGGCTCAAGGGTTCGGTTCCCCCTCGATCATCGTGATCGGCGGTATCGTTGCGCTGCGCGAGGCACTGACATGACGGCGCGGGCAATCATCATCGGGGCGGCGCGTTCGGGCTCGGGCAAGACCAGCGTGACCATCGGCCTGATGCGCGCGCTCAAAAGGCGCGGTCTTGCGGTGCGCGGCGCGAAATCCGGCCCCGATTACATCGATCCCGGCTTTCATCAGGCGGCGACGGGGCATCCCGGCGTCAATCTGGACAGCTGGGCCATGCACCCGGATCTGCTCGCGCATCTTGGAAGCCGGCAAAGCGAAGATGCCGACATGCTGCTCATCGAAAGCGCGATGGGTCTGTTCGACGGCATCGTTTCGGAGCCGGGACGATCTGGTGCGGCGGCGGACATTGCGCGGCTTTATGATGTGCCCTGCCTCGTCATTCTCGATGTGTCCGGCCAGTCGCAGACGGCTGCTGCGCTGGCAAAGGGTTTCGCCGCCTATGACCCGAAAGTGCGGATTGCCGGCGTCGTGCTCAACCAGGTGGCGAGCCCGCGCCACGAAGCGATGGCGCGCGACGCCATCGAGGCCATCGGCATTCCGGTTCTGGGCGCGGTCTATCGCAACCCGGACATGGCGCTGCCGGAGCGGCATCTGGGCCTTGTGCAGGCGAGCGAACATGCCGCGCTCGAAGCCTTCATCGAACGGCTGGCCGATGTGATGGAAGAGGCCATCGACCTCGACGCGGTGATGAAGGCCGCCGTGCCGCTTTCCATGCATGCGGGCGATGCGGCGCGGCTTTTGCCGCCGCCGGGCCAGCGCATCGCCATCGCGCAGGATGCCGCTTTCAGCTTCGTCTATCCGCATCTCGCCCGCCACTGGCGCGCGGCGGGGGCCGAGCTTCTGCCCTTCTCACCGCTTGCCGATGAGGGGCCGGCGGAGAACGCTGACGCCTGCTGGCTGCCGGGTGGGTATCCCGAGCTTCACGCGGGGCGGATTGCAGCGGCGGGACACTTCCGCGCTTCGATGAAGGCTTTCGCAGAGACCAGGCCCGTTCATGGCGAGTGCGGCGGATTCATGGTTCTGGGGAAGGCGCTGGAAGATGCGTACGGCACGACCCACGCCATGCTGGGTTTGCTTGGCCATGTCACGAGCTATGCGAAGCGCAAGATGAACCTCGGCTATCGGCAGGCAACGCTCATGAGCGATTGCGCCATCGGCAGCAAGGGCGGGACGATCCGTGGTCATGAGTTCCACTATTCGCGTCTGGTAGAGCCGGGCAATGATGCGCCGCTCGCCACGCTTGCGGATGGTCAGGGCCGCGACCTCGGTCCCTCCGGCGGGCGGCGCGGGCATGTGTCGGGCACCTATTTCCACACCATAGCGCGGAGTTGACGCGATGGCCGGACCCCGCAACGCGCTACGCGACATGGCTGCCTGCCTCGGCTTTTACACGCGGCTTCCTTTGCCGGCGTTCGAGATGCCTGCGCACGGGTTTGCCAATGCACAATGGGCGGCACCGCTGACCGGTCTTTTCATTGGAGCGGTGTGCGCTGCCGCTTTGACGGGTGTCATCATGCTCGGCCTGCCAGCCACCATCGCTGCCGCCATCGCGCTTGTCGTGAGCGTGCTTCTGACCGGCGGTCTGCATGAGGACGGGCTGGCCGACGTGGCCGACGGTTTTGGCGGCGGTTCAACGCGCGAGAAAAAGCTCGCCATCATGAAGGACAGCCGCATTGGCTCCTATGGTGTCGTGGCGCTAATCCTGTCTTTCCTCCTGCGCTGGTCGGCGCTCGTCGCCCTCGGCCTTGCCGCCATTCCCGCATTGCTGATCGCCCACACGGCCTCGCGCGCCCTGATGCCGGCGCTGATGCGGCTCTCGCCACCAGCACGCGACAACGGGCTCTCGGCGGGTGCCGGACGCCCCTCCAGAGGCACGGTTCTCGTGGCGCTGGCGATTAGCGGCGTTCTGCTTCTTGTTCCCGGTCCCGGCTTCGCTGTCATTGCCGCGCCGCTTCTCGCTCTCGCGCTCTTTCTCATCAAGTGGCTCGCCGAGCGACAGATCGGCGGGCAGACGGGCGATGTGCTCGGCGCGCTGCAGCAGCTTGCCGAGACCGTTCTGCTCATCGCCGCCGTCGCTCATTTTACCTGAAGGATTTCCATGACCCGCTTTTCCTCAATCGACGACCTGCGCACCGCCTGTAACGACCGGCCCGAAGGCGATGACGAGGCGGCGCAGGCCGCAGCCGCCCGTCAGACCGTGCTGACCAAACCGCCCGGCAGTCTTGGCCGGCTGGAGGACGCGGCCATTCGCCTGGCCCGCTGGCAGGGGCGCGAAAAGCCCGCGCTCGACGAAGTGCATGTATTGATCTTTGCCGGCTCTCATGGCGTGACCGCACGCGGCGTCTCGGCCTTTCCCGCCGAAGTGACGGCGCAGATGGTGGCGAATTTCTCCGCCGGGGGCGCGGCCATCAACCAGCTTGCAAAACAGGCCGGAGCGAGCCTCACCGTCACGCCGCTGAAGATCGAGCGGCCCACGGCGGACTTCACGCAAGCGCCGGCAATGGATGAAGCCGACTTCCTGACCGCCGTTCAGACCGGTTTCGATGCGGTGCCGGAAGGAGCCGATCTCATCGCACTCGGAGAAATGGGCATTGGCAACACCACCGCCGCAGCTTCCCTTGCCGCAGCCCTGTTTGGCGGCAGAGGAGCCGACTGGGTCGGGCGTGGCACGGGCGTCGACGATGCCGGACTGTCGCGCAAGGCAGAGGCCGTGGATGCCGCACTCGCCTGCCATGGCGATGCGCTTTCCGATCCGCTTCAGGCGCTGCGCCGCGTCGGCGGCCGCGAGCTTGCCGCCATGTTCGGCGCGGCCCTTGCCGCGCGGCACAAGCGCATCCCGCTGCTGCTCGACGGTTTCGTGTGCGGTTCGGCAGTCGCCCCGCTGGCGCGTCTTTGCGAAGGCGGTCTGGCGCACGCCATTGCCGGCCATGTTTCCGCCGAGCCGGGGCACCGCAAACTGCTTGCCGAACTCGGTCTCAAACCGCTGCTCGATCTCGACATGCGGCTTGGGGAAGGTTCCGGCGCATGCCTTGCCATCAACATCCTGCGCGCAGCACTTGCCTGCCACAACGGCATGGCGACCTTTGCCGAAGCCGGCGTTTCGGACGGTTAGCGATGCGCACGCTTTCGCTCATAGGCATCGGCACCGGCAATCCCGAACACATGACGGTTCAGGGCATCAATGCGCTTAACCGGGCTGACGTGATCCTCATCCCCCGCAAGGGAGAGGCAAAGGAGGATCTGGCAGATCTGCGCCGCGTCATCTGCGAGCGGTTTCTGGAAAACCGGCAGACGCGGATCGTGGAGTTCGACCTGCCGGTGCGCGATGCGGCCAATCCGAGCTATCGCCAGAGCGTGGACGACTGGCACATGGCCATCGCCCGCGCCTATGGCGATCTGCTCGCGGCCCATACGGGCGAGACGGGCTGTGCGGCGTTTCTCGTCTGGGGCGATCCTTCGCTCTATGACAGCACGCTGCGCATCATCGAGCACATGCGCCGGGAAACCGGGCTTGACGTCGCGCTGGAAGTGGTGCCGGGGATCACCAGCATTCAGGCGCTCGCGGCCAGCCACCATATGCCGATCAACACGATTGGCGGTTCGATCCTGATCACCACCGGTCGGCGGCTGAAAGCGGAGGGCTTTCCGCCGAATGCCGACACGCTGCTCGTCATGCTCGACGGCGACTGCGCTTTTCAGACGCTCGACGGCGAGGCCTTCGAGATTTATTGGGGGGCGTATCTCGGCACAGCGGAGGAGCTGCTGATTAGCGGGCTGCTTGGGGATGTGGCCGGACGTATCGTGGAAACGCGCGCCAAAGCGCGGGAAGAGCGGGGCTGGATCATGGATACCTATCTCTTGCGGCTGCGGGGTTAGGTTTGGGCACGTCATCCCGCCCCCGTCCTTCGACGAGCTCAGGATGAGGGCTATGTGGGATGCCTTCTGCGTTGATGCTTATGCCAGGTTCTCCCTGCCTTTTCCCTCACCCTGAGCTTGTCGAAGGGCGGGGGAGAAGGCAAGCACCCGCGCCTCAGGCGGCCTGTGCTCGCTGCCATCGTGGAAAAGGATCTGCCAGCGCGCGGAACTCTGCGGGATCAAACCGCGTTTCGCTGCCCACTAGAGCGGCATCGAGTGCAGCCGTGATGCGATCGCGGTCCATGCCTGTGCCGATGAAGACGAGCTCCTGCCGCCGGTCTCCATAAGGTTCGCTCCAGTAGCGGTCCATGAAGGTTTTGGCTTCCGGGTGGTTGGGCCAGCGCTCGCGCGGCACCGCGGCCCACCAGGTGCCAAGCGGCTTCACGCTGGATAGCGCGCCGGCAAGGCTGAATTCCGCAACCCAGTCGGGCCGGGTTGCGACCCAGAAATGCCCCTTGGCGCGGATCACACCCGGCAGCGGCGCATTGAGAACCGCATGCACTCTTTGCGGATGGAAGGGACGCCGCGCACGGTAGACGAAGGAGGAGACGCCATATTCCTCCGTCTCCGGCACATGATCGGCGAAGCCATAAAGCTCCTTGGCCCAGAGCGGGTGCTGGTGCGCGGCCTCAAAATCGAAGAGCCCCGTGTCGAAGATGCGCTCTGGCGCAACATGCGAATGATCGGTTTCGATGATCTGCGCATCGGGGTTGAGCGCGGTGACGATCTTGCGCGCCGCATCGAGACGCTCCGGCCCGGCATCGCTCACCTTGTTCAGGATCACGACATCGGCAAACTCGATCTGGTCGACCAGAAGATCCACAAGCGTGCGCTCGTCCCCCTCGCCCGCGACCTCGCCCCGGTCGCGCAGGAAATCATGGCTGGCGTAGTCTTCGAGCAGGTTCAGCGTGTCGACCACCGTGACCATCGTGTCGAGCCGCGCGACATCGGAAAGGCTCATGCCCTGCTCATCGCGGAATTCGAAGGTGGCCGCCACCGGCAGCGGCTCGGAAACGCCGGTGGATTCGATCAGCAGATAATCGAACCGCCCTTCCGCCGCCAGACGCCGCACCTCCTTCAGAAGATCGTCGCGCAGCGTGCAGCAGATGCAGCCATTGGTCATCTCAACCAGTTTTTCGTCGGTCTGTGAAAGATCTGCCCCGCCCTCGCGCACCAGATCGGCATCGATGTTCACTTCCGACATGTCGTTGACGATCACCGCCACCCGGCGGCCTGCCCTGTTGTTGAGCACATTGTTCAGGAGCGTTGTCTTGCCCGCCCCCAGAAAGCCGGAAAGAACGGTGACGGGCAGGCGGTTGTCCGGATTGGGCATGAATGGCTCCTCTGGCTGACGTTGGTATGTAATATCATAACGTTTCGGATGCGCAAGTGGGCGAACTGGAACGAAAGCGCAGCTGCTGGAAATCATGTGTGCTGACCGCAACGGCATGGATGCCCGGCTCAGGGCGAGCGTGGCTTGGCGACGGGCGTGGGAAGGCGCAGGGCCGCGCTACCGGCCCAGCGTTCAACGATCAGAGCATTTTGTAGTCAAATGGAAACACCTGACGTCAGCACAAATGCAGGAAATCCGACAGATAGAACGGGGCAGCGTTTCAGTGAAACTGTGCACTGCTCCGAGAGAGCCGCGCTCGGGTCAACCCGTAGATGCGCCCGGCATTGCCGCCGAGGATCGCTGCCCGCGCCTCCCCGTCAAACCGCTGGAGCAGCGCCGCGGTCGCTTCGCACCATTCGGAATAGCTTGCGGCAAGCGTGCAGACCGGCCAGTCGCTGCCCCAGATCACGCGGCCCGGCCCGAAGACCGTGAGCACATGATCGGCATAGGGCTGAAGCGTTTCCCGGTTCCAGCTTTCACCTGCCTCGGTCACCAGGCCGGAAAGCTTGCACGAGACCTGTTCGCGCGTGGCAAGAGCAGCCATGTCTTCGGCCCACGCCTCGAATGCGCCCGATGCGATGTCCGGTTTGGCGCAATGGTCGATCACCACGGTCATTTCGGGATAGCGGTCCACCAGCACGGCGAGATTTTTCAGGTGGCGTGGCAGCACCAGCGCATCGAAGACGAGCCCGTGGTCGATCAGCGCGCGAAACGCCGCGTCGCGTTGCGGGTGCAGCATCCAGTCCGGGTCCGGGATGTCCTGAATCATGGGGCGCAGGCCCTTGAGACACGGATGCGCAGCCAGCTCCGCGATGCGCGCCGGTGCGTCCGGGCTCTCGAAATCCACCCAGCCGACAACGCCCCTGATGAAGGCGTTCTCGTCGGCCAGCGAGAGCATGAAATCCGTTTCCGCGTCGCTCGGCGCCGCCTGCACAAGCACCGTCCCGTCAATCCCCTCGGCCTGCATGAGGGGCCTGAGATCGTCGGGCAGGAAATCGCGGTAGATTGCGGAGAGCTCCGGCGTCAGCCAGCCATAGTCGCCACGAGAAAGTTTCCAGAAATGCTGGTGGGCGTCGATCCGGCGCATGGTCAGGTGTCCTCTTGCGGCAGAACGCCCTTCTTCAGGATCACATTGCCGTAGAAGCGCCGCTCGCCCGTCTGGATGACGGCAAAGGCATCGCGCGCGCGGTCATAGAAGGCAAAGCGTTCGAGCGGCCTGATCTGCGCGGGGTTGTCCGCCACCCGGTCTATCACGGTCTGAAACTCGGCCACCACCGGCGGCACGCCATCCGGGTCGTCCACCATCTGCATGCTGATCGCGGGATCGTCGACGAAGGAATCGAGCGGCATCACGCTCAAAACCGCCTCCAGCACGCGCGGCGCGGAAATGCCGTCGAGCCGCACGAAGTCGCGCGCGCTCGCCTCGCCGGGAAAGTTCGCATCGGCAATGACGATCTCATCGCCATGGCCCATGGCGCGCAGGATGCGCAGGAGATCGGGTGAGAGAATGGGATCGATACCACGCAGCATCAGTGTTCCTCCGGGGTCGGTGCGTCGGGCCGGATCAGGTTCTGGCCCTTGAGGTCAGACCACAGCCCGGCCGGCACATTACGCGAAAAAAGCGCGATGTTCGCCTCCACTTCCTTCGGTGTCATCGCACCGGGGATGACCGTGCGCACTGCCGGATGCCCCATCACGAATTGCAGAGCCGCTTCGATCAGCTTCACGCCATGCGCCGCGCACACGGCCTCGATCCGCCTCACCCTTTCAAGGATGTCTGCCGGCGCGGGCTCGTAATTATAGCGCGCGCCCTCGATGGCCCCGGTCGCCAGAATACCGGAATTGTAGGGACCGCCGAGAATGATGCCGACATCGCGTTTGACGCAGAGCGGCAGGAAACTGTCGAGCGCTTCCTGTTCCAGAAGCGTGTAGCGCCCGGCCAAGAGAAAAGCGTCGAAATCGCCCAGCCCGAGCAGGCGTTCGCACACCTGCCATTCGTTGACGCCGGCGCCGATGGCCCGCACCTGCCCCGCCTCTTTCAACTCGCAAAGCGCGCGATAGCCGCCGCCATCGAAAAGCTCGCGCACCTTCGCGTCGCTTGCCTCCTGACTGCCATGGGTGAAAACGTCCACATCGTGCACGAGAAGAATGTCGACATGCTCCACACCGAGCCGCGCGAGGCTCGCCTCGTGACTGCGCATCACGCCGTCATAGGTGTAGTCGTAGACGATCTTCTTCTGCGGCGTATCGACAAAGGCGGTGGGTGTGACTTCGTCCGGAGCGCAATCTTCCAGAAGCCGCCCGACCTTGGTCGAGAGCGTGATTGCCTCGCGCCCGAAGCGCCTGATGGCCTGCCCGAAGCGCTGTTCGGAAAGCCCCAGACCATATTGCGGCGCGGTGTCGAAATAGCGCATTCCGCCATCGAAGGCGGCCTGCAGGGTCGCCTGCGCTTCGGCTTCCTCAATCCGACGATAGAGATTGCCGAGCGGCGCGCCGCCAAAGCCCATGCGCGTGAGCGTGACCGGCTGCGCGGTGCCGGCGCGCAGCGCGATCAGGTCGGACGCCCTCATGCCGGCACCTGATCCCGCGCCGGGCGGTGGCGGTATTTCTCCAGTGAGGCCGGTTTCATCTCGATGGAGAAGCCTGGTGCCTGCGGCGGCATGTAGGCCGCGTCGCGGATCACGCAGGGTTCCACGAAATGCTCATGCAGATGGTCGACAAATTCGATGACGCGGCCCTCGCGTGTGCCGGCAATCGACACATAGTCAATCATGGAAAGGTGCTGCACATACTCGCAAAGGCCGACACCGCCCGCATGCGGGCAGACCTTGAGCTCGTATTTCGCGGCCATCAGCATCACGGCGAGAATCTCATTCACGCCACCCAGCCGGCAAGAATCGATCTGCACCACATCGATGGCGCCGCGCATGATGAGCTGTTTGAAGATGATGCGGTTCTGGCACATTTCGCCGGTGGCGACCTCGACCGGTGCAACGCCTTCGCGGATCCTGCGATGTCCTTCGATGTCGTCCGGACTGGTGGGCTCCTCGATGAACCATGGCTTGGCGAAGGCGAGCTTTCCCACCCACTCGATTGCCTCATCGACTTCCCAAACCTGATTGGCGTCGATCATGAGATTGACATCCGGGCCGACCACTTCGCGGGCGATGGTGAGCCGGCGAATGTCGTCATCGAGGTCCCGACCAACCTTCATCTTGATATGGTTGAACCCGGCATCCACCGCCTCGCGGCACAGTCGGCGGAGCTTCTCATCGTCATAGCCGAGCCAGCCGGCCGATGTGGTGTAGCAGGGGTAGCCCTCACGCTCGAGCGTGGCGATGCGCTCTTCCTTGCCCCTCGCTCTTTCACGCAGGAAGGCGAGTGCCTCGTCCGGCGTGATGCAATCGGTGATGTAGCGGAAGTCGATGCAGCGCACGAGCTCTTCCGGGCTCATCTCGGCCACCAGCCGCCACACCGGCTTGCCCTCGATTTTTGCCCACAGATCCCAGACGGCGTTGACCACCGCGCCGGTTGCCAGATGGATCGCGCCCTTGTCGGGGCCGATCCAGCGCAACTGGCTGTCGGAAGTGACATGCCGCCAGAAGCGGCCCATGTCCTCGGCGACCCAGTTCATGTCGAGCCCGACGACCAGATGGCGCATCGCCTCGATGGCGGCACAGCAGATGTCGTTTCCGCGCCCGATCGTGAAGGTCAGGCCGTGGCCCTCATGCTCGCCATCGGTCTCAAGGATCACATAGGCCGCCGAATAGTCCGGGTCCGGGTTCATGGCATCCGATCCATCCAGATGGTCGGAGGTGGGAAAGCGCACATCCACGGTGCGCAGGCCGGTGATCCTGGTCATGGTCCGAGTCATGGTCCGTCGTCAAATCCGTTGTTTGAATGGTGCTCCGGGGAAGGCTCCCCGGAGCGAATGGCGATCTCTCGTCAGTCGTAAAGAACGGCTGCTATTTCCGGATCGTCGATGTTGGTCTTGTCGTAATAGTAGAATCCGGTGTCGATGGAAGCGGGCACCTCTTCGCCCTTGGCTGCGGCCACGGCGGCCTTGACCGTCTCGTAACCGATGCCGACCGGGTTCTGCGTGATCGCGCCGGCCATCAGGCCATCGCGGATCGCTTCCTTCTGCTGCGCACCGGAATCATAGCCGATGATCACGACATTGGAGCGATCCATCTCGCGCACGCCGTTGACCACGCCGATGGCGGAACCCTCATTGGTGCCGAAGATGCCTTTCAGATCCGGATTGGCCTGCAGGATGGACTTGGTGATTTCCGTCGACTGCAGGTGATCGCCGCCGCCATACTGGATGGTGACGATCTCGATGTCGGGATATTTCTCCTTCACCTGATTGACGAAACCGTCGCGGCGGTCGATGCCGGTGCGGCTTGTCTGGTCGTGGGCGACAACGGCGACCTGCCCTGCCCCGCCGATCAGTTCTGCCATCTTGTCTGCGGCAAGGGCGGCCGCGGCAAGATTGTCGGTTGAGGCCGTCGCTTTCGGGATATCGCTGTCGACACCGGAGTCAAAGGCGATGACGGGAATGCCCGCCTCATCCGCCTGTTTCAGGAGCGGGATGGCCGCCTGGCTGTCGAGGGCGGCAAAGCCGAGTGCTGCCGGCTTCTTGGCAAGGGCTGCCGCCAGCATGTCGATCTGGCGGTCGACCATGGTTTCATTGTCCGGTCCCTCGAAGGTGACCTCCACGTCCAGCTCCTCGGCTGCCTTGTCGGCACCGGCCTTCACGGCCTGCCAGAACTGGTGCTGGAACCCTTTCGAGATCAGCGGAATATACATCTTGTCCTGCGCCGAAGCGGCCATACCGCTTGCGACGAGGGCTGCGGCGCTGATGGCGCCCAGCATTGCGCGTCTCGTGAACATGTTTCCTCCTCCGGTTTTGTGTTCACACTCATTCATCTGGTCGAAACAGCGGGGCGTTCGCCGCCCTCTTCGTGTTGAAAAATCACCCCATGCGCCGCTTGCGCATCATGTCGGCATAGACGGCGAGGATGATGATCGCGCCCGTCACCACGGTCTGCCACTCCTGCGCCACCGAGAGGATGCGCAGGCCATTGGCCAGCACCGCCATGATGAGCGCGCCGATCAGCGTGCCGAGGATCGTGCCGCGCCCGCCGGCAAGCGAGGTTCCGCCGATGACGACGGCGGCAATCGCCTCAAGCTCGTAGCCGAGGCCGAGAGCGGGCTGCGCGGAATTGAGGCGCGAAGCGATGAGCAGGCCGGCAATGCCGCATATGCCGCCGGCCAGCGCGTAGACCGCCATCTTCCAGGCATCCGTGTTGACGCCGGAAAGCCGCACCGATTCCTCGTTGGAGCCCAGTGCAAAAGTGTAGCGGCCGAGCACGGTGCGGCCGAGAATGTAGCTCGCGGCAATGGCCACGAGAAACAGGATCAGCACGCCATTGGGGATCGGCAGGGCGGGAATGATCTCGCCGATCAGCGACCCGCGCGAAATCTCGGTAAAGCCCGGCGTGTCGTTGAAGTAGATCGGCCGCGTGCCGGATATGACGAGCGACAGGCCCTTGAGCATCAGCATCATGCCGAGCGTGGCAATGAAGGGCGGGATTTTCATCTTGGCCACAAAGGTGCCCGAGGTGAGGCCGCACAGCGCGCCGGCACCGATGGCCGCGAGAACGCCGAACGGCAGCGGCAGGCCCCAATAGGTGAGGACGACACCCGCGATAACCGCGCAAAAAGTCATCAGCGTGCCGACCGAAAGGTCGATGCCGCCGGTGATGATGACGAGCGTGGCCGCGATGGCCAGAACACCGTTCACCGAGGTCGCCTGCAGAATGGCGATGATGTTCGAGGTCTGCATGAAATTGGGCGAGGCCAGCGAAAAGCCGATCAGCAGTATGATCAGGCTCATGAAGGCCAGCAGTTTCTGATGCGCGCCCGCCTGCAGAAGCCGTGCGGCAAAGCCGGCCTGCGGAGTGGCTTCCACGGTGCTCATTCTTCTCCTCCCACCGGTTCCATGGCGCTTTCACGTTCTGTCGCAAGGCGCATGATGTCTTCCTGGCTGGTTTCCGCCCCTCCCGGCAGAATGCCTGTCAGCCGCCCCTCGCACATGACGGCGATGCGATGGCTGAGCCGCAGCACTTCCGGCAGTTCCGACGAGATCACGATGATCGCCCGCCCCTGCGCCGCCAGCGCGTTCAACAGTTTGTAAATTTCGCTCTTGGCTCCGACATCGATGCCGCGTGTCGGTTCATCGAAGATGAGGATGTCACAGTCGCGCAGAAGCCATTTGGCGATGACCACCTTCTGCTGGTTGCCGCCGGAGAGCAGGCGCACCTCCTGCCGGTCGGAAGGGGTGCGGATGTCGAGCTGCTGGATATAGCCGCGCGCGGCATCGCGCATGCCCGCCTCGTCGAGCGCGCCGAGCCTGCCGGTAAAGCGCTCCAGGCTGGCCATGGCAACATTGGCGCGCACATCCATGCCGACGGCGAGGCCGAAATGCTTGCGGTCTTCGGAAAGGTAGCCAATGCCGGCGGCGACCGCATCGGCAGGTGTGCGAATGTCGACCGGCGTGCCGTTGACGATGATCTCGCCGGCCTCGCGCGGGTCGGCGCCGAAGATCGCCCGCGCGACCTCCGTGCGGCCCGCGCCCATCAACCCTGCAAAGCCGAGGATCTCTCCCTGGCGAACCGAGAAGCTGACATTGCGGATTTCGCGCCCGCGCGTGAGCCCCTGCACTTCGAGCGCGACAGGTGCGTCTTTGAGGTCAGGCACCTGAACCGCGCTGTCGGTGAGCGCCCGCCCCACCATCATGGAAATGATCTCGCTCACCGGCGTGTCGGCGGCGGACACCGTGTCCACATATTGCCCGTCGCGCATGACCGTTACGCGGTCGGCGATGCGCTTCAGCTCATCCATCTTGTGCGAGATGTAAATGATGCCGACGCCTTCTGCCTTCAGCCGGCGGATGATGACGAACAGTTCCTCGATCTCGGCATTGTTCAGGGCCGCCGTCGGCTCGTCCATGATCAGCACGCGCGAATGGAAGGAGAGCGCCTTTGCAATCTCCACCATCTGCTGCTTGGCGATGGTGAGCCCGCCGACCTGTGCACGCGGATCGAGCTTAAGGTTCATGGAGGCGAAGATTTCCGCCGTCTGGCGGTTGAGCGCGGTCTCGTTCAGCCTGCCGAAACGCAGGCGCGGCTCGCGGCCGATGAAGATGTTCTGGGCCGCGGTCAGATCGTTCATCAGGCTCAGTTCCTGATGGATGATGCTGATGCCAAGATCCTGCGCGGCGCGCGGGCTCTCGATCTCAACCGGCTGGCCGTCGATCAGCACCTCGCCCTCATCCTTCGGGTAGATGCCGGAGAGAATTTTCATCAGCGTGGATTTGCCCGCGCCATTCTCGCCCATCAGGGCGTGGACCTCGCCGGGCATCAACTCGAAGCGCACATTCCTGAGCGCGTGCACACCGGGAAAGCGTTTCTCTATGCCGCGCATGGCAACGACCGGCCGGATTTCATTTTTGCCGGCTTCGGTCGTCATGCTCGTGGACACCGTTGCCATGGCAAGAACCTCAGATCGTCACGCCGCCATCGACGAGCAAGGGCCTGCCCGGTGACGAAGCGGCTTTCATCCGAAAGGAGATAAAGCACCATCGGCGTGATGTCGTTCACCGTGGCGAGCCGCCCCATGGGCTGGCGCGCGATGAAATCCCTTTCCGCCTGTACCGGATCGGCGGCGGAAGCGATGCGCCCGCGCAGCGATGGCGTGTCGACCGTGCCGGGGCAAAGCGCGTTGCAGCGCACGCCCTGTTTCACGAAATCGGCGGCAACCGATTTTGTGAGCCCGATTACCGCTGCCTTGGTGGTGCCATAGACTGCCCGATTGGCGAAGCCCTTGATGGAGGAGGCCATGGAAGCCATGTTGAGAATGGAGACACTTCCCGCCTCTTCCGCCCGCTCCAGCATGCCCGGCAGGAAAGCCTGCGTCATGCGGTACATGGAGGTGACATTGAGGTCTGTGCTGAACGCCCAGTCCTCTTCCGTCACGTCGAGGATCGTTCCGTGGTGAACGAAGCCGGCGCAATTGAACAGCCCGTCGAGCTTGCCGGTTTTGTGAGCCAGCGCATCAATGGCAGCGCGGTCGCACACGTCGAGGCGGTGGGTTTCGATGGCGCTGTTTTCCGCAGCCAGCGAGGCAAGCCCCTCCTCATTGATGTCGACGGCAATGACGGACGCTCCTTCGGCAGCGCAGGCAAGCGCACTGGCACGACCGATACCCTGAGCGGCGGCGGATATCAGAATCCGCTTTCCCTGAACTCGCATACGATGATCTCCTCCCTGTTGAGCCGAAGCTCAATCATCGTTTATATACGAATAGTCTATTCATATATGAAAGTTCATTGCAATATCAAAGTTGACAAGAGGGTCGATTCCTCATCAATGCACCGGATCGGAGGGCGAGAAGGTGAGCAGCAGGAAAACCACGGAAGAGCGCTATCGCGCGCCCGCGCTGGACAAGGGGCTTGATATTCTGGAGCTTCTTTCCCGCCAGCCCAACGGCCTCACTCGCGCCGAGATCGTCAAGGAAATGGGTCGTGGCCCAAGCGAAATCTACCGCATGCTCGAACGCCTGGTGGCGCGCGATTATGTGAGCCGTTCCATCGAGGGCGACCGCTACGCATTGACGATGAAGCTGTTCATGCTCGGCAGCCAGCATCCACCACTGCGCCGGCTTGCCGCCCGCGCCCTGCCGCTGATGGACGGCTTCGCGCGAAGGACACACCAGTCCGTGCACCTCGTGGCGCCGGAGCGCGGCTATGCCATCGTCGTGGCACAGGCGAGCAGCCCCGCGAACTGGGAGTTTCGGCTGCACCCCGGCGCTCAGCTCGATCTGCTCAACACGGGTTCGGGCCAGACGCTGCTTGCCTTCCAGAGCCCCGACCGGCGCAACGAGACCCTCGCAATCTGGGGCGGGGCAGACCGGGTGCGCCATCTGACAGCCATCGAGCCATCCCTCGAAGACGTGCGCACACGCGGCTACCGCATCGGCGACAGTCTACAGCTCGTCGGCGTGCGCGATATCTCCGTGCCGGTTTTCGGCCCTTCCGGCGATGCCATGGCGGTGCTTACCTGCCCTTATTTCGAACAACTGGAAGACACGCAGGCAGCGGATGTGGAGACCGCGCTGGCCACCTTGAAAGGTGTTGCGGAAAGTCTTTCGATTTCCTGATTTTTGGGGATTCCCACATTTTTTATGTTTTTTGTTGCCGCACGGTCATCGCGTTGTAACATAGTGAGGATAACGCCTGCGATCTCAACGCAGAAATCAGGGGAGTGCTATCCATGACATTGATCAAACGCCGCAGCTTCATCAAGGGCGCTGCCTCGGTGGCCGGCCTTTCGCTGGCCGCGCCATTCATCTCGCGCAGCTATGCGCAGGGCTCCTCCGGCTCGGTCAACATCTTCGCCTGGGCTGGCTATCTGAACGACGAGATGCTCGCCGCTTTCGAAAAAGAGACCGGCATCAAGGCGAACTACACACCCTATGGCACCAATGACGAACTTCTGAACCAGCTTCGCGCCAACAATGGCGGCGGGTTCGACATCATCTGGCCGACGGTCGACCGCGTGCCCAACTATGTCGAGTTCGAGCTCGTGCAGCCCATCGACGAGAGCAAGGTCAACGTCGACAACTGCCTGCCGAGCGCCTGGAAAAACTCCGAGAACCTTGGCGCGGTGATCGACGGAAAGCGCTATCAGGTGCCCACCGACTGGGGCACGGAAGCCGTTTCCTTCGACAAGGATCAGGCGCCGCTCGAGTACGGTACGGCCTCCTATGGCGACATCTGGAAGCCGGAAATGAAGAGCAAGGCCACCGTGCGCGGCCATTCGGGGCCTCGTCGGTCTTGGCCTGTGGCTCGAAGGCGAAGGCAAGCTGCCCATGCCGATGGCGGAAGCCTTCAAGTCCGAAGAGAACATGGTCAAGATCTATGACGTGATTCTTGAGGAAGCGATTGCCCGCAAGGCCAACATCGCGCAGTTCTGGTCCAACGAGAACGAGGCGCAGGGTGCCTTCCGCGTCAATGGCTGCGCCATCGGCCAGACCTGGGATTCGACCGCAGCGGCACTCGCCAAGGAAGGCCTGCCCATCGGCTTCATCGCGCCGAAGGAAGGCGCGCTGGCATGGATGGAAGGCGTCGCAATCCCGAAGGGTGCCGAAAACCTCGACCAGGCCTATGCCTTCATCAACTGGTTCCTGACGCCGGAAGCCGGCGCCATGTACACCAACGCGACCTCGATCAACTCCACAGCCGTGGGTGCCGCCGACAAGACCTCGGACGACGCCAAGGCCTTCTTCGCCGCCGCCTATCCGGACGATGCGCTGGACAAGCTCTGGTGGTGGCCGATCCAGGAAAGCTGGTTCGTTGCCAAGCGCAACGAATACCAGGACCGCTTCCTCTCGGCCTGAGGCGCACTGAACAACGGACGACGGCGCTCGCCCCTCATCCGCCTGCCGGCACCTTCTCCCCGCATACGGGGAGAAGGAAGAAGCGGAAACCTCTATGCCCCCTTCTCCCCGCGAGCGGGGAGAAGGTGAGGATGAGGGGCAGGCGCCGATCCATGCATGGGAATGCGGGCGAGCCGCAGCGACCTGCCCGCTACCAAACACCGGGAAATACTGGGGGACCATGTCACATTCCGTAGAGCTCGAACGTGTCGGCGTCACATTCGGCACCACCCGCGCCGTGGACGACGTTTCCTTCATGGTTGAAGGCGGGGAATTCTTTTCCATTCTCGGGCCATCCGGCTGCGGCAAGACCACGCTCCTGCGTGTCATTGCCGGTTTCCTGAACCCGACCGAAGGCCGCATCCTGATCGGCGAAAAGGACATGACACCGCTCGGGCCCAACCAGCGCCCCACGGCGATGATCTTCCAGTCGCTTGCGCTCTTCCCACTGATGCCGGTTTGGGAAAACATTGCCTTCGGGCTGGAGGCGCGCGGCGTCTCCAAGGCCGAGCGCCGCAAGAAGGCCGACGAACTCCTGAAGCTGATCGCGCTTGAAGGCTTCGGCGACCGCATGCCGGGCGAGCTTTCCGGCGGCCAGCGCCAGCGCGTCGCCATTGCCCGCGCGCTTGCGGTCGAGCCGCAGGTGCTGCTTCTTGACGAACCGCTCTCCGCGCTCGACCTGAAGCTGCGCCAGCACATGCGCGCCGAGCTTCGCGCCCTGCAAAAGCGCACCGGGGTCACCTTCATCTACATCACGCACGACCAGTCGGAGGCGCTTGCCATGTCGGACCGTGTGGCGGTGATGAGCGCCGGCGTGGTGCAGCAGGTGGGCGCACCGCGCGAGCTTTACGACAATCCGGCCACGCCCTTCGTCGCCACCTTCGTTGGCGAGACAAATGCGCTCTCCTGCACGGTGAAGGGCATCGACAACGGCATCGCCACGGTGGAAACCGCCCATGGCATGCTGACCGGCCGCGCCGGCGACGGGCTTTCCGGCGGCGCGGCAGCAAAGCTTTATGTGCGGCCTGAAGCGCTGAAACCGAAAGGCGGGGCGAACCGGCTTGCCGCCACCATCGAACGCATCGATTTCGAGGGCGCTTTTGCGCTGGCGCACGGCGTTGCCGAAGACGGCACGCCGCTGGTCGCCTCCATCGCCAGCACCGAACTTGCGAGCGCTCCCGCCATCGGTGAAAAATCCGGCTTCGGTTTTGAAAGCGCAAACGCGGTGGTGCTGCCCGATGTCTGAGCTTTACAGACGCTTCGGCGGGGGGCTTGGTACGCTGTTTCTGGCGCTGGTCGGCGCGTGGCTTGCCGGCATGGTGCTCGCGCCCAATGTGATGATGATCGACTATGCGCTGCGGCCCAACCTGCCGCCGTCGCAACTCGGCGGGCCGGAGGATGTCTATTCGCTCGACAACATTCTCTATCTGGCCAATGAGGGCGTGCACCGCGCGATCTTCTTCAAGACCGTGTGGGCGAGCGCGCTGGTCGCCTTCATCACCTTTCTGGTCTGTTATCCCATGGCGTTCTGGCTTGCCCAGCACGCGACAGTGAACCAGACGGCGGTGGTGCTTCTGGCCCTCACCATTCCGTTCTGGATCAACGAGGTCTTGCGCACGCTCGCCTGGTATATCCTGCTCGCGTTTCGCGGACCGCTGAACGCCTTCCTCATGTCGCTTGGCATCATAGACGAGCCGGTGCGCTGGTATGGCGATGGCGGCGTGCTGGCCGGCATGACCTATGCCTACATCCTGTTCATGCTGTTCCCGATCTACAACGCCATCGAATCGCTCGACAAATCGCAGATCGAGGCCGCGCGCGATCTGGGCGCCTCCACCTGGCGCATTCACTGGCGCGTCGTCATCCCGCATGCCAAGGCAGGCATTGCCACGGGCTGCGTCTTCACCTTCATGCTCGCCGCCGGAAGCTATGTCGCGCCGGCGCTCCTCGGCGCGCCGGGCAGCCGCTGGTTCACCGAGATCATCTACAACTGGTTCTTCGAGGGCGGCGACTGGAACCGGGGGGCGGCCTATGCGCTGGTTCTTCTGGTTCTGTGCCTTGCAGTGGTGCTCGTCACGCTGCGCATCGCCCGTGTGAGCCTGACGGAGGTGGCGAAATGAGTGCCGTGGCTATTAACAAAAGCCAGTGCGGCCCCTCATCCGACCTTCGGGCACCTTCTCCCCGCGCACGGGGAGAAGGAAACGCGCCGAGATGCCCATTGCCTTTCCTCGCCCCGTTTACGGGGAGAGGATGCCGGCAGGCAGGTGAGGGGCAGCACCGGCCTCTCCGGCTAGCCCCGGAGGGTCGCGCATGAGTGCCGCCGACCGTATCGCCCGCGCCATGTTCGGCTTCTACATGGTGGCGTTCTTTCTCTATCTCTTCGCGCCGCTCGCGATCATGGGCATCGCCACGTTCAACACGAGCCGCTTCCCGACCGTGACACCATGGCGCGGCACGACGCTGCAATGGTTCGACGCCTTGTGGAGCGACAGCGGCATGTGGCAGTCGCTGTGGACCTCCTTCGTTGTCGCCTTCTTCGTGGTCATCACCGTACTGCCCATCGGCACGGCGGCGGCCCCTTGTCCTCACCAGCCTTCATGCGCGCGCGCGCAGCTTCATGTATGCGGTCATGGTGTCGCCGCTGCTGACGCCGGGTGTGGTCATCGGCATCGCCACGCTGGTTCTTTGGCGGCAGCTTGGCGTCGGTGGCGGTGTTTTCCTGATCGTGGTCGCGCAGGCAAGCTTCATCATCTGCTACGTGATGCTGATGATCACGGCGCGCCTCCAGCGCTTCGATCCCACACAGGAAGAGGCAGCCCTTGGCCTTGGCGCGTCGAAATTCATGGTGTTCCGCCGCGTGCTTCTGCCCTTCCTGAAACCGGCGCTCATTGCCGCCGGTTTTCTCGCGATCCTGCAATCCATCGAGAATTACAACACCACGCTCTTCGTGCGCGGTTTCGACACGCCGCTCACCGTCTATATCGCCACCAAGGTGCGCACGGGACTGACACCCGCCGTCAACGCGCTGGCGCTCATCATGATCGCGATCACGGTGTTTGGGGCCATCGCCTATGAGATTGCCCGCAGGCGCGGTGCGGCGCGGATGGCGGTGGAGTAGCGGCGCAGCTTTGCCGGCATCCTTCCTGCCGAAACATTACCGGGCCGCGCTCCATGGCGTTCTCCCAATGGGTCCCGGATAGCCCTTCGGGCTGCCGGGATGACGGCTTGCGCCAAAGCCCCCTACCGGTCGATCCTGGTCGACAGAACGATCGAGCTCATCGTTCTGTCGACGCCCTTCAGCGCGCCGATCGTGTCGATCACGGCATCAAGCTCGGCCACCGACGGCGCTTCGACGATGATGATCATGTCGTACGATCCGCTCACCGAGTGAACCGTGCGCACGGCACTCATCTTTTCCATCGCGGTGATCACATCGCCGGAAAGCTTTGGCGAAACCGTCACCAGAAGATGGGCGCGGATCTGCGCGGCATCATATTCGCCAGACAGCCTGACCATATAGCCGGCGATGGTGCCGCCGCGCTCAAGCCGCTCCAGCCGGCTTTGCGCAGTGGAACGCGAGACGCCCAGCCGCCGGGCGATTTCGGACACCGATATGCGCGCATTCTCACGCAGGAGTGCGATCACCGCCCGATCCGCTTCTGATGTCGTCATATTGACTGTTCTATTCGTTAATATGTTTGATTTCGCGAGTTAAATTACCCGAATTGATACTTCGATTCAACGCCGATCAAAGCCAGACTGAGCGCGTATCCAGACAGAATCGAAAGGGAGCGGGATGAAAGAAATCGTTGTCACGGGAGCCGGGCGCATCGGATCGGCCATTGCAGACATGCTGGTCGCCACGGGCGATTACACGGTTACCGTTGCCGACCGGTCGGAGGAGCAGCTTGCTGCCCTGTCCACCCACAAGCAGATCTCCGGTGTCGCGGTCGATCTTTCCGACACGAAGGCGCTGGCCGCCGTTCTGAAGGGCAAGTTTGCCCTGCTCAATGCCGCGCCCTATCACCTCACGGTTCCCATCGCAGAAGCCGCCGCCGAAGCGGGCGTGCACTATCTCGACCTGACCGAGGATGTGAAAAGCACGCGCCGCGTGAAGGAAATCGCCGAAACCGCCGGAACAGCCTTTATTCCGCAGTGCGGGCTGGCACCGGGCTTCATCACCATCGCCGCCAATTCGCTGGCAAAGCGTTTCGACACGCTCAACGATGTGCGCATGCGCGTTGGCGCGCTGCCGCAGTTCCCCGCCAATGCGCTCAATTACAATCTCACATGGTCGCCGGAAGGCGTCATCAACGAATATTGCGAGCCCTGCGAGGCCATTGTCGATGGCGAAATGAAGGAAGTCGCGCCGCTTGAAGGCCACGAGGAGTTCTCACTCGACGGGGTGCGCTACGAGGCGTTCAACACCTCCGGCGGACTCGGCTCCATCTGCGATTCGCTCAAGGGCCGCGTGCGCAATCTCAACTACCGCACGATCCGTTATCCGGGCCATGCCTCGATCATGAAGATGCTTCTGAACGATCTGCGCCTGAGCGAACGCCGCGATCTCCTGAAAGAGATTTTCGAGCACGCTCTGCCCACCACCATGCAGGATGTGGTGGTGATCTTCGTGACCATCACCGGCCTGAAAAACGGTCGACTGGTGCAGGAGAGCTATGCCAACAGCGTGTTTGCCGACCCGGCTGGCCCGAATGCCCGCAGCGCAATCCAGAAGACGACCGCCGCCGGCATCTGCACCGTGCTCGACCTGCTCGCCGATGGAAAACTGCCCTCAAAAGGCTTTGTCCAGCAGGAAGACATTGCGCTCGAGGATTTTCTGGCAAACCGCTTCGGCCGCACCTACCAGCCCGAAACCGGCCCCGCAGGCACAGGCCGCTTGAGGCGAAACCGGCCAGCGCGGGATTTCCCTCGCTGGCCGTACCGTTTTGAGGCCATGTGACATTGCGCGGCCGGGCTTGGCTCCATAGGGTCGCGCAATGTCAAACGACCGGCCGCTTGTCGGCATCCTTCTGATGATCGGGTTTTGCGCAGTCGCCCCTCTGGGCGATTCGATCGCAAAGCTGTTGGGTGAGACCATCCCGCTCTTCGAGCTGTTGCTGGTGCGCTTTGCCGCGCAGGTGGTTTTCCTTTTGCCGGTCGTGTGGTGGAGCGGAAAATCGCTTCTTCTGCCGCCGCGTGTCATGCGTCTCACCGTGCTGCGCACGGCTCTCCACATTGCTGGCATTGGCGCGATGTTCATGTCGCTGCGCTATCTGCCGCTGGCCGATGCGGTTGCCATCGCCTTCGTCATGCCCTTCATCATGCTGGCCTTTGGAAAGTTCTTCCTCGGCGAGGATGTGGGACCAAGGCGGCTTGCCGCCTGTTCGGTGGGCTTTATCGGCACCATGCTCGTTGTGCAGCCGAGCTTTTTGAGTGTCGGTGCGCCCGCGCTTTTGCCGCTTCTCGTGGCGGTCGCCTTCTCCGGCTACATGCTGGTGACACGGCAGATCTCGCGCGATGCCGATCCCATTGCGCTTCAGGTGGTGAGCGGCATTTATGCCATGATCGGTTTTGGCGCGCTGGCCTTCGTCAATCTCGGGCTTGACCTGCCGCAGCTGCGCATGGTGCAGCCCGATCTGCGGGAAATGCTTCTGCTTGTCGGCGCCGGTTTCTTCGGCACGTTCGGCCATCTTCTGATGACATGGTCGCTGCGCTTTGCGCCATCGGCCACGGTGGCGCCGATCCAGTATCTGGAGATCCCGTTCGCCACGGTCATTGGCTGGCTCATCTTTCGCGATCTGCCCAATGGGCTCGCTGCTCTGGGCATCGCCATCACCATGGGTGCGGGGCTCTACATCGTGCTCCGCGAGCGGGCGCTCGCCCGCCCTGTCACACCGGCTCAGCCGACGCCAGGCGTACAGCAGCCCTAGGGTGCGACAGCGCCATCTGCGTGCCTGCCCTCGAGCCTTGGCTTGATCCCTGTCAATGCGTGGCCAAGGCTGTCATTCTATCCTTTGCGGAGAAGGAAAGGATCAAGCATGACCAGCGCAGCAGACCTGGCTCCGAGCTTCCGCGCTGCACTGGGCATCGCCATCACCATGGGTGCGGGGCTCTACATCGTGTTCCGCGAGCGGGCGCTCGCCCGCCCTGTCACACCGGCTCAGCCGACGCCGGGCATACAGCAGCCCTAGGGTGCGACCGCGCCATCTGCGTGCCTTCCCTCGAGCCTTGGCTTGATCCTTGTCAATGCGTGGCCAAGGCTGTCATTCTACCCTTTGCGGAGAAGGAAAGGATCAAGCATGACCAGCGCAGCAGACCTGGCTCCGAGCTTCCGCCATGTGCGGCTTGAACTGGCCCGGGAGAAAGACCATCCGATGGGGGATCGGGAAGAGGGGTATGACCTTCTCGTCCCGCTCGACAACGAAGGTCGCCTGGATCCGGCGGAGTGGAAAAAGCATCAGGAGCATTGCCGTGTGCGCCATTTCGAGCCCGATGCGGAAGACCGGATCGGACGCCTGCGCCGCAAACCCGGCGGACAATGGTATTTCGACTACGCTGAAGGGGACCGCGACGATGAGATCGGCTTCCGCCTCGGTGAAGAGCGCTTTCGGCAGGGTGAATACATTTCCATTTCCCGCGAGGGCCAGATGCACACCTATCAGGTGAAGCTGGTTGAGCGGCCATAGGCCCGATAGCTAGAGCATTTCCGCTTCTCTCCGAGTCGCGCAAAAGCTCTATCTCTTTGTTTTTACGCAATTCCGGACGGAAAACCGGCTCCCACTTTTCCTGGAATTGCTCTAGAAGCGGAAGAAGGAATCCTGCAATGCCGAGTTGGAATACTCCACCGGCCGGCCTTCTTCATCGACCACCACGCGCTGAACCCTGAGCAGCGGAGAGGCCTTCGGGATGGACAGTGCCTCTGCCTCTTCTTCCGAGGCCGACAGAAGCGAGACGTGTTCGCGTGCAAGAAAGATCTCGCCCCCAAGCGCAGCCCGCAACATGGTGTAGAGCGAGGTTTCCGCGAGACTGGAAACATTCAGCTTCTCGGCCAGGGCAGCAGGCAGAAGCGAGGTCTGGTGGACGACGGGACGGCCCTCCAGAAGCCGCACACGGCGGATCTCGAATACCTCGGTTCCAAGCGGAAGTGAGAGCGCATGGGCTATGGAGAGCCCTGCCTCGACAGACCCCGTGGAGACGAGACGCGTTGACGGGCGAAAGCCGGCCTCGCGCGCGGCGGTGGGGAAATCCACCAGTTTTTCGCCGCTGCGCCCGATGGCGCGTTCGCGGTAGACGGTGCTGCGCCCCTGCCCCTTGGACACGAACCCGTCGCGCTGGAGCTGCTCCAGCGCCTGGCGCACGGTGCGCCGCGAAACCGAATAGGCCGTGGCCAGTGCATGTTCGGAGGGAAGCGGATCGCCATTGCGCCACAAACCGCCTGTCAGCTCACGGATGAGCCTGTTGGCGAGACGCTGATAGGCGTGATCCGCAGCCATGCCTCAGGCCGCCCTGCCGCCAATGTTTCGCACCAGCACCGCGCCGATGATGATGAGGCCTGTAAAAATGTCCTGTAGATAGTTCGGCACGCCGAGAATGGTGAGGCCATTGGCAACCACGGCGATGATTGCCGCACCCAGAAGCGTGCCGAGCGCATTGGCCTGACCATCGCGGAAGGCAGTCATGCCTAGAAAGACCGCCGCATAGGCCTGAAGCAGAAAGCCGTTGCCGCCGGTCGGATGGGCGCTGCCGAGGCGCGCGGTGAGAAGCAGGCCGGCAAGGGCGGCAAACAGCGTGCAAAGGCCAAAGGCCCACACACTGTTGGGGACGATGCGCACACCGGTGAGCCGCGCCGCCTCCCGGTTTCCGCCAATGGCCAGGATGCGACGGCCAAGCTCCGTGTGGTCGAGAATGAAGGCGGCAAGAAGCGTCGCCGCCAGCGCCCAGAGCGTGAGAACGGGAATGCCGGCGAGATAGCCGCGCCCCAGATCGCGGAAGCCCACCGGAATGTTTCCGAAAAGCGTTGCGCCATCGCTGATCCAGTAGGTGATGCCGCCGACAATCGTTCCCATGGCCAGCGTGACGATGAAGCTTGGCATGCGGTAGGTGGCAATCGCAAGCCCGCTGACGGCACCCACGGCCAAGCCTGCAAGGAGCGTGACCAGCATGACAGGCACGATGCCCCAGCCGGCGCCGAACAGCGTGACGGAAACGATGCCCGCCATGGAGACCACCGCGCCGACCGAAAGATCGAACTCCGACAGCGACATCACGAAGGTGGCGCCCAGCGCGACAATGGCAAGCAGCGACATCTGCTGGGTGATGTTGATGAGGTTCGAGCCTTTGGCAAAAGCCTCCGGCGAGAGCGCGGCAAAGAGTGCGATGATGGCCAGAAGGCCGATCAGGGTTCCGTAGCGGGCGGAAAAGCTCAAACTCGTGTCTCCGGCTTTGATGGCTGAGGCTGCGAGGCGTGGAAAGTGGCGTCGATGACGGACTGGCGCGTGACGGCGCTGTTGGGCGCGTCGAGCGTGACAGCGCCCTGTGCCATGACGACGACGCGGCTCGCAAGCATCAGGAGTTCTTCAAGATCGCTGGTGGCGAAGAGGATGGCTGCCCCCTCGCTCGCAAGGCGATTGCACAGTGCGTGGATCTCCGCCTTGGAGCGCACATCCACGCCGCGTGTCGGTTCATCGAGCAGGAAGAGTTTCAGCGACGGATCGAACCAGCGACCGATCATGATCTTCTGCTGATTGCCACCAGACAGGGTGGAAATGCGGTCACCAAGACCGCCATGTTTGACGCTGAGCCCTTCGAGCGCGGAGCGAACGCCAGCCCGCGCCCGCCGCCAGGAGACAACGGGCAGAGACGAAACGGCGCGGTGCCGTTCGATATGCGGCAGGACGGCATTGTCGAGAATGGAGTGGTGCATGACGAGACCGGTGTTGCGCCTGTCTTCGCAGACATAGGCGACGCCGGCACGCTTGCGGCTTTCGATGCCTGCAGGCGGGAGCTGCGTATCATCGAGCGCGATACCGCCCGCTGCCACGCCGCTTGCACCCCATATGGCCTTCAGGAGACTGGAGCGGCCACTGCCGACGACGCCATAGAGCCCAACGATTTCGCCGGCGCGAACCGTCAAATCGATGGGTGCGCGCACCGGGCTGACGCGAAAGCCGGACAGCTCCAGAACAGGGTCGCCCGGCGCGCGCGCATCGCCATGGCGCTCATGGCGAAAGGCCTCGCCCGCCATCAGCGCGACGATCTCGTCGCGCGACGTCTCGCAGATCTGGCCGCTGCCGACGGACTGGCCATTGCGCAGGACGGTATAGTCATCGGCCAGCGCGAAGACCTCGTCGAGCCGGTGCGACACGAAGATGATGGCGCAGCCCTGATTGGCCAGATCGCGCACGATGCGGCGCAGAACCGTCGCCTCCTCCTCGCTCAGCGAGGCGGTGGGTTCGTCGAGGATCAGCACCTGTGCATCGTCCATCAGCGCACGTAGGATTTCCACGATCTGACACTTGGCGACCGAAAGCCGACCAACCGGCACGTCGATGTCGAGATCGAGCCGGTAGCGGTCCCGCAGCGCGGCGAAGCGCGTGCGCATCGCCTTCCAGTCGACGCGGCCGAAGCGGCGCGGATAGGCCCGGCCCACATAGGCATTCTCATAGGCCGTGAAGCCCGGAACGAGATTGAGCTCCTGATGCACGGTGCGCAGCCCGGCGGTTTCGGACGCACGTGGATCTGCGGGCTGATACGCCCTGCCGGAAAGCTGCATCCTCCCGGCATCGGGCCGGTGCACGCCGGAAAGGCATTTGAGCAGGGTGGATTTTCCCGCGCCATTCTCACCCAGAAGGGCATGGACCCGGCCGGCGGCGACGTCGAGACGCACGCCATCGAGCGCCGTGACGCCGCCGAACCGTTTCGTGAGCCCTTCGATCTCAAGCATTTCTGCGGATCTTACTCGCAGTCTGCGTCGAGCGTTTCGCGGTCGACCACCTTGGCCTCCACGAAAATCTCGCGCGACGATGGCGCGCCGCCACCGAGCACCGTCTCGATTTCACCGACGGCAGCACTGGCGATGCCCGGGAAATCCTGCCGCACCGTGGCGGCGAGATTGGTGCACTGCTTGATCAGGTCGATTGCCTGCGGATTGCCATCGATGCCGGCAATCACGATGTCGGCATCGGGCATGTCGCTCTGAAGGGCAAGCAGCGCGCCGATGGCCGGCTCGTCCCACGCGGCCCACACGCCGTCGATCTTTTCGCCATGCTGGCGGATGAAGGTTTCCATCGCCTGCCGCGCATTGTCGATGGGCCCGGGCACCTGAACATAGTGCTCGGCGATGACCTCGACGGCATCATTCTTCTCAAGCGCCGCATCCAGCGCCAGTTCGCGCTGACGGACGCCAGGATGTGCGGAATGGAAGAACTTGACGATGTTGCCCTCACCGCCCAGCGCCTTGAACAGATATTCGGAAAGGATGGTGCCAAGCGCGAAATTGTCGGTGGTGATGTTGGCGGTCACGCCATCGGCGAGCGCACCGTCGAGCACGAAAACGGGAATGTTCTTGCCGGCGGCGGCGGCAACCTGATCGGCGATCTGGTTGGGATCGACGCTGACAAGCACGATGGCGTCTGCCCCGGCATTGGTGACGTCCTCGACGCGGCTTGCGAGCTGCTGGAAATCGCCGCGTGTGTCGACGACGTTCACCGTCCAGCCCCTGGCCTCGGAATCGGTCTTGAAGGTCTCGACCATCTCATTCGTGGCGACGGAACTCAAATAGGGTGTCAGGACAGCGATGTCCTCGGCATTGGCCGTGGTCACCTGGGCGAAAGCGGCCAGTGCGGCCGTGGCAAGGAGCATGCGTTTCATTGTTTCCTCCGGTCAGATTATCGAATTTGCCTGTTCCCGTGCGAAGCGGGACGCTGCGAGATAGGCCTGGTATCGGCTGTCGCAGCGCTCGGCATGGGTGGTATCGGGTGCGCGCGCGGGCGACGCATCCGTGGCAGCAGGCGAAAGCCCGGCCTTTGCCGCGATCATGCGCAATGCTCCCCGCGCTGTCATCTCCTGGCTGGCATCGGGAAAGGCGAGCTCGCGCTTCAGGACATCGGCAAGAATCTGCCGCTGCAGGGTCGTGCGCGCCGCACCGCCAATAATGGTGAGTGGCGATGGCGGCAGGCCGGCGGTTTCAAGATTGTGGCGGATGGCGAAGGCCACGCCCTCAAGCACGGCGCGTGCCATTGCGCCTTTATCATGGGTCCGGTCGAGACCGAGAAAGGCGCCGCGCACGCGCTGATCCTCGAAAGGTGCGCGCTCGCCAGAAAGGTAGGGAAGGAAGAGTGGTGCGGCGCGCGCATCCTCCGCCGTCGCAGCCGCCTTGAGCAGCGACTCCACGCCTTCTCCCGTGATTTCGGCGAGCCAGTCCATCGCCGCGCCTGCCGTCAGAAACGGCGAGATGATGATGGCGCGGTCGCGATACACCGGATCGGCAAGCGTGTATATGTCACGCGGGGGGGCGGCATCTTCGAGGTCGAGCGTGGCGGCAACCCAACCGGTGGTGCCGAGATAGGCATAGGCGCGGCCGGGCGCATCAGCGGCTGCACCCCATGTGGCGGCAGCCGCATCGCCTGCGCCATTGAACACGGGAATGCCTTCAGCCAGACCAAGCGCTGCGGCAGCTTCCGCGCGCAGTGGACCGACAATCTCATCGGCCGGGAGGATTTCGGGCAGGAACGATGCTTCAACACCGGCGGTGGCAAGCAGTTCACCATCCCAGCACCGCTCGGCAATGTTCATCAGGCCTGTGGTGGAAGCCACGGTCGGATCGATTGCGGCGCGGCCTGTCAACCTGAACGTGACGGCATCCTTCGCGCCGAAAAAGAAGCGATGTTCGCCCGGAAGACCCGGCGCGAAACGGTCGAGCCGCATGAGCTTGAAAATCGTGTGCGCGGGGTCCGGATGATTGCCGACACGCTGTGCATAATCATCCGGCAGGCGGGCTTGGAGTTCGCCAATCTCGGCCTCGCTCAGGCGACGGTCTGAATAGAGCGCGGCGGGCGCGAGCGCTTCGCCTTCCGGTGACAGAACGATCAGGTTCTGCATGGAGCCGGTGAAAACGAGCGCCGCAACATCTTTTCTGCCGGGCATGTCGGCCAGGGCGGAGACAAGTGCTGCCCACCAGTCTGCCGGGTCCTGCATCTGCGACCGGTCTGCCCCTGATGCGGTGGCGATGGACGCCGACCGGGCGGCCAGCATCGCGCCATGCTCTGAAAACAGAACGGCCTTCAGGGCCGAAGACCCGATATCAATGGCCAGAACGGTCCGGCTCAAACCAACCTCCCTTTCACGGGGTGGACGAATTCATCGTCCACCGTGTCGCCGCGCGCCTGCATTTTTGCAAGGTCCATTCCCCGTTTTCCGCGCGGTGATGCATGAGTGCGGGCCGAAAAGCCTGCCCTGTCAACATGAAGAGGCGACGCATCGCCATTTCACTTCCAGAAAGGGACAGAGGCTTCCGAAAATGCGTCAGGTCGCGCGGGTGTCGCCAGGGCTGTGGCCGCAATGGCGACGGTAGGCGGCAGAGAACCGCCCCGCATGAGCATAACCGACGCGCGCGGCCACCGCCGCGACCGGCAGACCATCCCGTTCGAGCAGAAGCCGGGCATGCTCCATTCGGCGCATGGTGAGATAATCGTGCGGAGAGAGACCCGTGAAGCGCCGCATGCCCGTGGTCAGCGTGCGCTGGGAGACATCGAGCCGTTCGCACAGCGCTGATACGGTGAGCGGCAGCGCTGACGGATCGTCAAGCAACGCCTTGAAGCGCAGTACATAGCGCGGCAGCGGGCCTGCGGCTGCGAGCGCCGAGGGCTCCGTCTCGCGGCAGGGCACATGGGCAAAGAGCGTTTCCAGAACAGCATTGACGAGCGGCATGGGCGAAAGCGCCGTGCCCTCTGCGGCCTCGATCTCCTCGGCCACCATGAGCCCGAAGAGGCGCGCCAGCCGTCGCCCGACCGGCGTGTCGAGATCGATTTCCGGCTTGAAGAAAGGTGTGCGGCGCACCGGATCGCCCGTATGGCGCTGCCAGGCACGCTCCACGAAATCGCGCTCCAGCCGCAGCATGACCTGCGTGGTGCCAGGACGCCAGTTGGAGCGCACGAAGGGACCGGGCGAAAGGATGAGCCCATGACCGGGGCGGGAGGCAACGCGGTCGCGCCCGTAATGGATATCGACCCCGCCGGAAAGCGGAAACTCCAGCATGTAGAACGTGTCGAAAATGCCGGCCTCGATCTCGATGTCGGGGCCATAGCGCAGGAGGTTGAGCGAGGCTCCCTCGCCCGCGACGGCATGGTGCCGAAAGTCGAGCGCCGCCTCGCCGGAGGGCATCAACAGGCGATGCGGCCTGTATCGCGCGCCGATGGCGGCTTCCGCCTCGGCAATCTCGAGCGAGTGCAGGCCGGGCACGCGCCCCAGCCTTTGCGATGCATCGATGAGATCCGCCACCACCATGGCTGCGAGGATAACAGGACGGTGGAACCTGTCTAGAAAAAGCTGAGCCGAGAAAGGAACAAGTCGCCTTTCATGCCGCGCCAGAGATTTTGTATTTATTCTTTTTTTTCAATACACTAATCCATTTCTGTATTCGAGACAGGTGTTTGACTTGTCCCGCCCGGCCGTGTCTCAATCGGGAAAAGCGAAAAAGGGACGTTGCGCGTATGACTGCACCCATGGAACCCAATTCCTTCCGGATTGGCCCTGATGACGAGGGCATGTATGGGATCTTCGGCGGCCGGTTCGTGGCCGAGACGCTGATGCCGCTGATCCTCGATCTGGAAAAACACTGGAACGAGGCCAAGGACGATCCGGCGTTTCGGGCGGAACTGGAACATTTGGGCCGTCATTATACGGGCCGGCCCTCGCCGCTCTATTTCGCCGAACGGCTGACAGAGCATCTGGGCGGCGCGAAGATCTACTTCAAGCGCGAGGACCTGAACCACACCGGCTCGCACAAGATCAACAATTGCCTCGGCCAGATCCTGCTTGCAAAGCGCATGGGCAAGACCCGCATCATCGCCGAGACCGGCGCCGGCCAGCATGGCGTGGCGTCGGCCACCGTGGCCGCCCGCTTCGGCCTGCCCTGCATTGTCTATATGGGCGCGACAGACGTGGAGCGGCAGAAGCCGAACGTCTTCCGCATGAACCTTCTGGGTGCCGAGGTGAAGCCGGTCTCGTCCGGTCACGGCACGCTGAAGGACGCCATGAATGAGGCGCTGCGCGACTGGGTGACCAATGTCGAGGACACCTATTATCTGATCGGCACGGCGGCAGGCCCGCATCCCTATCCCGAGCTGGTGCGCGAATTGCAATCGGTGATCGGCACGGAAGCGCGCGAGCAAATTAAGGAGCTGGAAGGCCGGCTGCCCGACGCCATCGTGGCGGCGGTAGGCGGCGGCTCCAACGCCATCGGCCTGTTCCATCCTTTCCTCGATGACCGCCAGGTGGAGATCCACGGCGTGGAGGCCGGCGGGCACGGGCTTGCGGGCGAGGAGCACTGCGCCTCCATGACGGCTGGCCGCCCCGGCGTGCTGCATGGCAACCGCACCTATCTGTTGCAGAATGATGACGGGCAGATCCTCGACGGGCATTCGGTCTCTGCCGGGCTCGACTATCCCGGTGTGGGGCCGGAGCACAGCTGGCTGAAGGATTCGGGCCGTGTGATCTATTCGCCCATTCTGGACGATGAGGCGATTGAGGCGTTCCAGATGACGACGCGGCTCGAGGGCATCATCCCGGCGCTGGAATCGGCCCATGCGATTGCCCATGCGATCAAGCTCGCGCCGACCATGGGCAGGGACCAGATCATGATCGTCAATTTCTCCGGGCGCGGGGACAAGGACGTCCACACCGTCGGAAAGATGCTCGGCATGGAGATGTGAACCACATCGCCCGTCTGAAGCCCGTTGTTGAAGAGAGTATCCGCATGACCACCCGCATTGACCGCCGCTTCGCGCGGCTGAAGGAAGAAAACCGCCCGGCACTCGTGACCTATTTCATGGGCGGCGATCCGGACTATGAGACGTCGCTCTCGATCATGAAGGCGCTGCCTGCGGCGGGCAGCGACGTGATCGAGCTGGGCATGCCCTTCTCCGACCCCATGGCCGATGGCCCGGCCATCCAGGCTGCGGGACTGCGCGCGCTCAAAAGCGGGCAGACGCTGGCGAAGACGCTGCAGATGGCGCGCGACTTTCGCAAAGGTGACGATGACACGCCCATCGTGATGATGGGTTATTACAACCCGATCTACATCTATGGCGTGGAGCGCTTCCTCACCGATGCGAAGGACGCCGGCATTGACGGGCTCATCATCGTCGACCTGCCGCCGGAGATGGATGAGGAACTCTGCGTTCCGGCGATCCAGGCAGGGCTGAACTTCATTCGCCTTGCCACGCCGACGACGGATGAAGAGCGGCTGCCGAAGGTTCTGGAGAACACATCGGGCTTTGTCTATTACGTGTCGATGACGGGTGTGACGGGCTCGGCGCTGCCGGACACGAACAATGTTTCAGAGGCAGTGTCGCGCATCAAGGAGCACACGGATCTGCCCATCTGCGTGGGCTTCGGTGTCAAGACGGCGCGTCAGGCCAGGGCGATTGGCGAGGCGGCGGATGGCGTTGTTGTCGGCAGTGCCATCGTGGCGGCGATCGCGCAGTGCTACGACGATAACGGCAAGCGGATCGAAGATCCCGCCGAAGCCGTGGCAACCCTTGTGAAGGGGCTGGCGGACGGGGTGCGGTCACGGCAGATGGCTTAACGCTTTCTCCGAACTGATGCCTTGGCCGGGATGAGCGGCGCAAATAAGATCGCGGCGAACACCCTGCCAAGGAGCATCCCATGATCGCCTGGTCGATCTTCATACCGGCCTGCTTTGCGCTGAACTGTGCGCCCGGTCCCAACAACATGCTGGCCTTTTCCAATGCCGCGCGGCTGGGCCTCGTGCCTGCCCTTCTGGGCGGGCTCGGGCGCATGCCGGCCTTCATGCTTTTGATCGGGATCACCATCGTGGGTCTCGGCGCGGTGCTCGCCGCTTCGGCCACTGCCTTCCTCGTCATCAAGATGCTGGGCGCGGCCTATCTCGTCTATGTCGGCATCCAGTTCTGGCGAAAGGCACGGGAGCTGGCGGCTGCCCGCTCGCTCGATTCCGCCATCGGCACGCTGATGCGCCGCGATTTTGTCATTGCCATCAGCAATCCGAAGGCAATCGCGGTTTTCACCGCCTTCTTCCCGCAATTCATCGATGCATCACAGCCGGCCTGGAGCCAGCTTGCGGCCATGGGCGGTGTCTTTCTGGCACTTGAGGTGGCGGCAGTGGCGCTTTATGTGAGCGGCGGCGTTTTGCTTGGGAAGATGCTCAAATCCGAGCGCATCTTCGTTCATCTCAACCGACTGGTGGGTGCGGTTCTGATCGCTTCGGGTGGAACCATGGCGCTTTCACGCGGTTGAAGAAGAATGCTGCGGATTGCCGCAGCGCAGGGCCTTCACTTCGCGCCTGCAACATGTTCTATTCCGGCCTGTCTTTTCCGGCCCACCCTCCCGGCAGCCGGAGTTCAAAATTTCAGGATCGATGCCGCCCGACTAAAATCGGGACGTGCCTTGTTTGTGCCAGAGGATTAGCCATGACCGTGAGAAAAGTTCCCAACGTTACCTTCCGCACGCGCGTTCGCGACGAGTCGATCGAGGGACCGAACCCGTTCCGCTGGGAAGAAAAGACCACTGCCGATTTCTTCGGTGGCAAGCGCGTGGTTCTGTTCTCCCTGCCGGGCGCCTTCACCCCCACCTGCTCGACCTACCAGCTCCCCGATTTCGAGAAGCTCTTCCCCGAGTTTCAGGCCGAGGGTATTGATGAAATCTACTGCATCTCCGTCAACGATGCTTTCGTGATGAACGCCTGGGGCAAGGCGCAGGGGCTGAAGAACGTCAAGCTCATTCCCGATGGCTCGGGCGAGTTCACCCGTAAGATGGGCATGCTGGTCGCCAAGGACAATCTCGGCTTCGGCATGCGCTCCTGGCGTTATGCTGCCGTGGTCAACGACGGCAAGATCGAAATGTGGTTCGAGGAGGAAGGCTTCTCCGACAATTGCGAAACCGATCCCTATGGCGTGTCTTCGCCGCAGAACGTTCTGGAAGCACTGAAGAAGGGCGAGGCGCAGGCCGCCTGATCTTCTAAAGGTTGATTTGAAAGGCCCGGAAGGCATCGCCCTCCGGGCCTTTTTCTTACTCGGCGGCCTGATCGATCAGAGACGGCCATTTCCCGTGTAGACCAGCGCCGCGTCCCTCGATCTCGAAACCGTGCGAGCCGAAGAAATCACGCTGGCCCTGAATGAGATTCGCCGTACCACGCGCCTGCCTGTAGCTGTCGAAATAGGCAAGTGAAGACGACAGGCAGATGAGCGGCAGTTCGCCAAGCGCACCGGCGGAGACCACGCGGCGCAGCGCGGGGCTGGCCTCCTTCATCAGGATGGCGAAATCCGGAACCATCAGGAGATTGCTGGCCACATCGCCGGCAAAGGCGCTCGCCATCTGATCGAGGAAACGAGAGCGGATGATGCAGCCGGCGCGCCAGATCCTCGCGATCGTGGCAAGCTTGAGTCCCCAGCCCTGCTCTTCGGACGCGCTGGCTATGACTGAAAATCCCTGCGTGTAGGAAACGATCTTGCCGGCAAGCAATGCCTGCTCCAGATCATCGATGGAGATATCCACCTTGCCCTGGCGCCTGCCATAAAGCGCTTCGGCCGCAATGCGCTCCTGCTTGCGCGAGGAGATGGAGCGGGCCGCAACCGCACCCTCGATGGCCGTTGCCGGAACGCCGAGCTTTTGCGCAGCGATGGCCGACCAGACGCCGGTGCCCTTCTGCCCTGCCCTGTCGAGGATCATGTCCACAAGCGGTTTGCCGCTCTCGTCGTCGACGGCTTCGAGCACATGGCCCGTAATCTCGATCAGATAGGAGTTGAGCGGGCCTTCATTCCAGCGCCTGAAAACTTCGGCGCAGGCGGCAGCGTCCATGCCAAGCCCGTCGCGCATCACGCCATAGACCTCGGCGATCATCTGCATGTCGCCATATTCTATGCCGTTGTGGATCGTCTTGACAAAATGGCCGGCCCCGCCTTCGCCCAGCCAGGCAATGCAGGGCTCGCCCCTGAACTTTGCGGCGATGGAGGTGAGCACGGCTTCCGCATCGTGCCACTGCGCCTTTGAGCCGCCGACCATGATCGATGGGCCGTGGCGCGCACCTTCCGCGCCACCGGAAACGCCCACGCCGAGATAGCCGATGCCCTTGGGCTTCAGGTAATCGAAACGGCGCTGCGTATCGCTGAAGAGCGAGTTGCCACATTCGAGGATGGCGTCGCCCTCATCGAGCAATGGCAGAAGCTGCTCGATCATGTCGTCGACCGGCTTGCCGGCCTTGACCATGATGATGATGGAACGCGGCTTCTTCACCGCCTGCACGAAAGCCCCGAGATCCGCTTCCGGCAGAACCCGCTCGGCCAGACCTTCGGCACGCGCGGCCTCGACAAAAGCATCGATCCTGGGGGTGGAGCGGTTGTTGACGGCGACCGTGTGGCCTTTTTCAGCGATGTTCAGGGCAAGGTTTGCCCCCATCACGCCAAGGCCGATCAGTCCGATATCCGCTTTCGACATATTGCAGGTCTCCGGTTCGTAAAAAATACGAGGCGGCACTATGCACCAGTCCGACGACCGATGCATCATAGCCAGGTGGAGAGCGGTAACGCCTCAGCCGGCCAGATGCACCTCGACATGCGCATCGGTCAGAGCTTTTTCAAGAAGGCCCGTGGGCTGCTCGTTGGTTATGATGGCCGTGAGGGCTGAAAGCGGCTCGACGGTCGCCACGAGATTGACGTCGAATTTCGAATGGTCGACCAGAAGATAACTCTCGTGGGACTGGCGGATCATCGCGCGCTTGACGCCGACAGCAAGCCGGTTGGCTTCTGTTATGCCATTGGCCGTGAGCCCGCTCGCGCCGATGAAGGCGCGGTTGGCATTGTGGCGAGCGATGAAATCAATGGTCTCCGCACCATAGATCCCCACCTCGCGCGCCATGAAGTCGCCGGGGCAGATAACCACCTGGATAGTTTCATTCTGGGCCAGCGCCGAGGCCACGGCAACGCTGTTTGTCAGAACCGTGAGATCGTGCGCCATGGCTGCCAGATTGAGCGCGAACTGATGCGTGGTGGAGCCGGCATCGATCATCAGGACTTCGCCGGGCCGCACGAGGGCGGCTGCACACGCGGCAATCTGGACCCGCTCCTCGATACGCGCCTGATCGCGCTCGCCGAAGGGCGGTTGCGCGCCCATGGGCGCTGCCGAAGCACCACCATAGGCGCGACGGATCAACCCTTCCTGGCTGAGCGCCTCGACATCACGGCGAACCGTCTCGGTGGAAACACCGAACCGCGCGGCCAGCTCTGACGTGCGCACATGGGGATGATGCTGAAGTTCAAGAATGATCTGTTCGCGGCGCGCGGTTTTTCTCAGACGCGTCATTGGCCCCCTCTGGCATCCCCTTTGGCACAAAGTATGGCATCCGCGACTTCAGCGAACCCCGCTCCGCCCGCCTTTTGCGTAATCCATTTTGGCGGTGTCACGGTGTCTTCGAAGAAATCGGCGAAATTGGCAACACCTATACTGTTCTGAAAGAAGCCAAACATGGGCGCATCGTTGGGGGAATCGCCGACAAAAATCACGTTCCGGTCCGCTTTTTCCAGGTCGAGGCCGTATCGTTCGGAGAACAGGCGGCGCGTCATGGCCAGTTTGTCGTACCGGCCGAACCATCCATTGACATGAATGGATGACACCTTTGCGACAGCACCCGCCGCCTCGAAGCAGTGGACGATGCGCGCAATCTCCGCATCGTTCAACCGGGGCCCGTCTTCGGCGAAATCGATGGCGAGATCGGCTTCGCGAAACGTCTGGTCGGCGGAGAGCCGGGCGCCTGGCACCGAAGCCAGTATCGTTTTGGCCAGACGGTCGAGGCGCTGGCGCCCTTCGCGGCGCTCTTCGGCCGACTGGGCGAACTCCCGGATCATGCCCCCCTGCCGCGAACACGCGAAATAGAAGGCGCCGTTTTCGCCCACCACGGCCTCGACAGGCCACAACCGGGCGATCAGGTCACACCAGCCCGCGGGACGGCCGGTAACCGGAATGACGACGATGCCTGCCTGATGCAGCCGTTCCAGTGCCTGATAGGCAAGACCGGGCAAACGACCGGACGTGGTCAGCGTGTCATCGATATCAGTGAGCACGAAATCGATGTCTGCCAGTCTGTCCGCGCACATCTCCTCGAACGGCCGAGGCGCCGTTGCCTCTGCCGGAACACGGTTCGCCGTCATGTTTGCTGTCACCTCTTCCTCCCCCTCTGCGAGCGATATGCCAAGCTTGTAACCCTGTTTGGGGTCCATTTCGAGGGCATTCCAAATTTTTAATATTTGAATATTGCAAACTACCACAAAAATTCGATACGCTTTCATCAAATGGGTGCCATCGCGCGCGCCCTTTTTGGGAGAAGCGGGCGCAAACCCGCACAGGAGGAGGAAGTTCATGTCCATTCTGACCGATACCCGCCTTGCCGGAGGCGCCGCAGCGGCCCTTTTCGGCGTTTCCGCACTGCTGGCAGGCACCGCTGCGCAGGCGCAGGACTGCCCCAATCGTGGCCAACTGGATGCCATGTATTGCGATGCCGACGGCGATCTGGTGGCAGACGCGCCCAGCGACCCGTCAAAGCTTTCCAACCCCGACACACTGGTTTTCGCCTACACGCCGGTGGAGGACCCCGCGATTTATGAAGACATCTGGGAGCCTTTCATCGAGCACCTGGAAGAGGTGACGGGCAAGGACGTGCAGTTCTTCGCCGTGCAATCGAACTCCGCCGAGGTCGAGGCGATGCGCAGCGGTCGCCTGCACATTGCCGGCTTCTCGACCGGTCCGACACCCTTTGCCGTCAATCTTGCCGGTGCGGTTCCCTTTGCGATCATGGGATCGGAAGACGGCAATTTCGGCTACAAGCTGCAGGTCTACACGCGCAAGGATTCCGGCATCAACGAGATGGCGGATCTGAAGGGCAAGCGCATCGCGCACACCTCACCGACCTCCAATTCGGGCAATCTCGCACCGCGCGCGCTTTTTCCCGGGCTCGGCGTGACGCCCGAGCAGGACTATGAAGTTGTCTATTCCGGCTCGCACGACCAGTCGATGCTCGGCGTGGTGGCCGGTGACTATGACGCCGCGCCGGTGGCATCCGAGGTGGTGGACCGCATGGCCGAGCGCGATCTCTACGATCCCGAAGAGGTGAAGATCGTCTGGGAATCCGACCCGTTCCCGACCACGTCCTACACCTATGCGCACGACCTTGACCCGGCGCTGGTGGAAAAGATCAAGGAAGCGTTCTTCTCATTCGACTTTGCCGGAACGGCCCTCGGCGAGGAGTTTTCGGGCGTCAGCAAGTTCGTGCCTGTCACCTATCAGAAGGACTGGGCGGTGATCCGCGAGATCCAGAAGGCGAACGGCGTGGAGTACACGCCGCAGGGTCTGGCGAAAGAGTGATCCTCCAGCGGGCGCGAGATACCGGGGCTCGGTCTCGCGCCCGATTTTTCCGATCACTCAGTGAAATTCGGAGTTGATGCATGCTGAAGATTTCGCAGCTGGTTAAGCGCTATGGCAATGGCGCGCCGGTGCTCAAAGGTCTGGATCTGGAAGTGCCAGGCGACAGCGTGGTGTCCATCATCGGCGCGTCCGGCGCAGGCAAGAGCACGCTGCTGCGCTGCATCAACAGGCTGGTGGAACCGAGTTCGGGCACCATAGAGCTGAACGGCCTGATGCTGACCGACCTGAAAGGCGCAAGGCTGCGCGCCGCGCGCCGGCGCATCGGCATGATCTTCCAGAGTTTCAACCTGGTGGATCGTCTGACGGTCATGGAGAATGTGCAGTCGGGCCGGCTCGGCTATCTGCCGCTGTGGCGCGCTGCCATGCGGCGCTATCCGAAACAAGACATTCGCCGCGCCTATGAGCTGATGGAGCGCGTGGGCATCGCCCACTATGCCAACAAGCGCGCCGATGAGCTGTCAGGCGGCGAACGCCAGCGCGTGGGCGTGGTGCGCGCGCTAATGCAGGAGCCGGAAATCCTGCTCGCGGATGAGCCCACCGCATCGCTCGATCCGAAAACCTCCGAACAGATCATGGAATTGCTGCGCGCGCTCTCGCGCGAATTTTCGCTGCCGGTGCTCATCAACATTCACAATGTGGCCGAAGCCAAGCAATACACCGACCGCATCGTCGGCATGCGTTATGGCCGCATCATCTTCGATGCCGAGCCCGATGCACTCGACAAGGACGCCATGGACGAGATCTATGCCGGCGTGCCTGCCGAAGAGCGCGGCGAGGCAGGCAATGTCACACCGCTGAGGGCCCAGAAGGCATGAGCGCCGAGACTCCTTCCCTGCCCGACACGTCCCTGCCCGACACATGGCGCAAGCCGCCGATGATCGCCAATCCGCTGCTGCGATATGGGCTGCTGGCGGCGGTGGTGATCTATATCGGATGGGCCTTCGTCATGCTGCCGATAGACTGGGAGCGCATCTCCCAGGGTATGACGCGCGCCGCGCGCATCTTCAGCGGTGCATTTCCGCCAAGCTTCGAACGCAGCGGGCTTCTGATCGACGGGTTTCTGGAAAGCCTGAAGATCGCCATTCTGGCGACCGTGGGCGGCGTGCTCCTGTCCATTCCGATTGCGTTCATGGCCGCGAAGAACCTCGCGCCGAGACCGGTCTATCTGCTTGGCCGCGGGCTCATCATCGTGGCGCGCAGCTTCCACCCGGTGATCGTCGCGATCATCTTCGTGAAGGCAGTGGGCTTTGGCCCCTTCGCCGGCGTTTTGACGCTGATCGTCTATTCCATCGGCTTCGTCGCCAAGATGCTGGCCGAGCGCATCGAGGAGATCGACTGGGGCCAGGTGGAGGCCATGCGCGCGGTGGGAGCCAGCTATTTCCCGACACTGATCTATGCGGTCTTTCCGCAGATCATGCCGCGCCAGATCGGTCTGAGCATCTATCAGCTCGACAGCAATCTGCGTGCCTCGGCGGTGGTCGGCATTGTCGGGGGCCGGCGGGATCGGCTCGACGCTCGCCAATGCCTTTGGCCGCTATGACTACGATTTCGCACTGGCCATCACCATGGTGATCGTCGCCGTCATCCTGTTGAGCGAGGCGATCAGCGGCCAGATCAGGAAACGGATATGGTGAGCATGGACACATCCCTCGAAGACTGGGCACGCTACACGCCGCGCGAGCGCATGCAGCGCTATGCGATCTTCCTCTTCGCCGTCATCGCGATTGTCTGGGCCCTGACCAGTATCGATGTCATCTGGCCATGGGTGTTCGACGCACCGCAGCAGATGGGCGATCTGTTCGGCCGCATGGTGCCGCCGGATGTCACGAACCTGCCGAGCATTCTGTGGGTGCTTGTGGAAACGGTGAACATTGCCACCATCGCAACGGCAATCGCCGTGTTCGTGTCGCTGCCCGTCGCCTATATCGCGGCGCAGAACACAACGCCGAACGCCGCAACACTGTGGCTGGGGCGTTTCATTCTCGTGTCCAGCCGCTCGGTCAACACGATCATCTGGGCGCTTCTCTTCGTGGCCATATTCGGCCCCGGCATCGTGGCCGGCATCATCGCCATCATGTTCCGCTCCATCGGCTTCATCGGCAAGCTTCTGGGCGAAGCCATCGAGGAGATCGATCGGCGCCCGGTGGAAGCGCTGGAAGCGACCGGCGCTTCACGCTTCAAGGTGATTCTCTACGCGATCGTTCCCCAGGTGATGCCAACCTTCTGGGCCGTGGCCATCCTGCGCTGGGACATCAACCTGCGTGAATCGACGGTCCTCGGACTGGTCGGCGCGGGCGGCATCGGTCTTATCCTGCAAAGCGCCATCGACACGTTCAACTGGCAGGAAGCAGCCACCGTTCTTCTGGCGATCCTCGCACTGGTGGTTATCGGCGAAGTCGTTTCGGCCTGGCTGCGCAAGCGGATCATATGACGCGGTCGGGCTCGCGGCGAAATTCGCGGGCCAACCGGCCGTGCATTGGTGCGTAAATTGAACATTTGCTAAATTCATTTTGCAAATGTAACATTGCCTCGATCAGTTTCACCCGCCGATGCGGCAGGATTTCGCGGCTCGTCCCCGCCCCGGCGATATTGCTCATCAACGCGTTGTGAGTTCTGGTTTCATTTTTTACCTGTTGAGGCGATATGAGCGGTTCTGTCTTTTTTCTGCATATGGCTGGCGCTGTTGCGTTGCTGCTCTGGGCAACACGCATGGTGCGAACCGGTGTCGAGCGCGCGTATGGCAATTTGTTGCGCCAGCGCCTGCGGCAGACGCTCGGCAATCCCATACTTGCAGCCCTGACGGGACTTGCCCTTTCCATTGCACTGCAGAGTTCGACTGCGGTCACCCTCCTGATTGGCTCGTTCGCCGGCCTTGGAATCGTGACCGGCCTGTCGGGCATCCTGGCGGTGCGTGGCGCCGAAGTTGGCTCGGCTTTCGTCGTCAAGATACTGAGTTTCGACCTCACGCTGCTCGTCCCGCTTTGCCTGTTGTTCGGAACTGCGATTTTCCTGGCAACCGAGCGGCGCCAGTGGCGTCAGTTCGGCCGCATTCTTGTGGGCGTCGGTCTCTTGATCCTGTCTCTGGAAATGATGGGACAAGCATCCGAGCCGTTGAGGCAAAGCACCATCGTGCCACTGATCGTCGGCTATCTCTCGGGCGATCCGCTCACCGCATTTCTTCTCGCCGCGGTGGTCACCTACCTGTTTCATTCCAGCATTGCAGCGGTGCTGCTTCTGACGACATTCGCGGCACGCGGAATCGTTTCACCCGATCTTGGCATCGTCATGGTGCTGGGCGTGAATCTGGGCAGTTCCTTCATCGCCCCCATGCTGACACGCAATTCACCACCCGCCTATCGCGTGGTGCCGCTCGGCAATCTTCTCATGCGCGGCCTCGGCTCGGTGGTTCTGCTGTGCTGCTTCGTGTTTTTCTCACCGACGCTTGAGATGCTTGGAAGCGATCCCGCCGACCGGATCATCCATGCACACATTGCTTTCAACGTTCTGATCCTGCTCGCCGGCATCCCGCTTTCACGCCTGATCCTCAGGGCGACGGAGGCCATCGTTGCCCTGCAGTCCGGCAAGGGCGATGAGGAGGCAGACGAGGAATCGTCTCTCGCCCTGTCAGAATCAAGCGCGCTCGACGCGTCTGCACTCGATAATCCGCAGCAGGCCCTCGCCAACGTGACCCGCGAAACCGTGCGCATGTGCGAGACCGTTGAGTTCATGCTGTGCCGGATCCTGGAACTGTACGAGAAGGCGGATCGCCGGTCGATCGACGCGCTCGCTTCGCTTGATGACACCGTCGACCGGCGCCATGCTGCCATCAAGCTCTATCTGGCACGCATCACGCGCCATGACATGTCGGAGGAAGAGGCTGGCCGCTGCCAGGAGCTTCTGGGGGTATGCATCAAGCTGGAACAGGTCGGCGACATCATTGTGCGCAACATGCTTGCCCATGTGCAAAAGAAGATGGACCGCGGAGTCGAGTTTACCGCCGAAGGATGGCGGGAACTGTCAAGCTTTCACGCTTCCGTCCTTGCAAACGCCCGCCTTGCGTTCAACCTCCTTGTCACGCAGGACACGGAGACGGCGCGTGAACTGGTGATGGAAAAAGACCGGCTGAGAGACGTGGAAAAGGAAACGAGCCAGCGTCATTTCGAAAGGCTGAGGCAGGGCGCAGAGCAAAGCCTTGAAACCAGCTCGATCCATCTCGACACGATCCGGGATCTGAAACAGATCAATTCGCTGCTGGCCACCTTTGCCTATCCGGTGCTGGAGGAGCGCGGTCTTCTCAGCGGATCCCGCCTGAAGTCTGCCTAGAGCAATCGCCGCAGGGCGCGCGCACCTTATTGGCCACCCTCGCAGAACATGTGACTTCGGGACCGAATGGACCGAAGCAGAACAAACACGCACTGAGTTCGACCGTAGACAAATACAAGAATAGATTCTAATATATTAGGCGCTTTATTTACTTATACAATTGATTAAGTGCCAAATATTACATGAAGATACAATACTCTGAAAGACCAATTGGGATGCTGAACGCGCATGGCATCAAATCATACGCCGCCAAACCCACTGCGCCCCGACAGGAAACAAAGCCAGCTTCCAAGCCACACCCCGAGCCCCAACTCACCCAGACCGAGCGCCAGACAACCTCTCCCGCCTACAATCTGGCGCGGCTTCTCAAATGCACACTGACGGAGGATATGCGGGCAAAGATCAGCGCATTCTCCCAAACCGTTCGAGAGGACGCACCAAACATTCACGCGATGGCGCGCGAAAGAATGCGGGGCATCATAAAGCGGCTTACCGGGCAGGATGCCGATCCCGACAAGATCTATCTCAACACGTTCGGCAACGGTCAGTCATCCCGGACAAGCTTCACGGGCTGGGAGCATACGGGAAGGCCCATATCCTCTGTTTCGCTGACAGACCTGCTACTGCAGAATTTCGGCGCCGATAAACAGAATCTCCTCTCCACGGACCTGAACGTCTATGAGGGCGTCTACACCAAAGGAGCCGATGAGAAGTTTTACGGAGCCGCAAACGAATTCAAAGCCTCGGTTGCGGACCTGCGAGATGCCATCTGGAAGGAAGATTTCCAGTGCAGGGTTCTGTCAAAACTTCGTTTGTTCTGGGAGAACCATAAGGAGAAGGTTGCCGTACTGGCCAAAATCCAGTTTGCAACCTCAGCGATAGAAGCAGCCCAGCAGTCCCGGCTTTCTTTTTCCGGTCTTTCAATGGTCATGCGCGGGGCAGGCGCAGGCTCGGACCCGCTTCTTGCGGCAATTGCCGCCGGTGTGGGCACGGAAACCAACCACGATGTGAAAACACTCACCTTCGACATCAACGGATATCCCGCCAGTGATATCGTTCGTTTTGTCGGTCCCAAGGGGCGCACGGTGCTCTACATTCCGGGCGAGACACCCGCATTCCACGAATTCGAAAACAGCAAGGCGCTCGAACTATGGGTCAGGCGTGAAGCAGGCACGCCGGAAAAGCGCGCACGGCTCGAGCACCACTTCTCGCTCTACGATCTGCAGGATGGCCTCTGGTACACAGGCGTTGAAAACGGATTGAAGAAACTCGGCGCCAATCAATGGCTCACCGGTATCAATTCCAGCAGCCTCCCCTACTCGGCCGATCCATTCGCCGATATTGTCGAGAACATGCAGCGGCGCAGTCTTTCCGATGCAGATACGCTGATCAAATCGGACAGCGAGGTCACGCGCGACATTTGGATTGGCCGACTGCGCGCTTTCAACAAGGTTTTCTGGCCAATACTCATGCTTGCTCCCGAGCTCGAATTCGCCACGCTCGCGGTGACCATGGGGAACGAGGTCGGCCTGGAGATTGATCAGGCGGTTTCGGGGGACACCTACAATGACCGCAAAGAGGGCTTTTACGGTGCGGTTTCAACCGGCAGCATGATGATGGTCGGTGCGGCGCTGGGCGCGGCTGGACGGTCATTCGAAGGAGCAAAGGCTTCTGCCACCGGCGCTGCCGAAGAAATCCTGGTCCCACCGGTGGAGGCATCCACCATGGAGCCTCCGCTAAAGATCGGAGACATATCGGCCCACCAGGTCGATGCTTCCGTGATTTTCGGGCATGAAGCCAATGGCGCGAACATCTATCAGGTGAAAGACCGCTATTACATCTTCGTGAAGGATGAGGCGGGGGCCTCAAGCGTTTATGAGATCAGAAGCGATTTCAAACTGCGCGACGGCTATGTGAATGTGATCGATCCCAACACACGCAGATCTGTCGCAATCATGCACAATGACGGCTCCGGGGACTGGAAGAGGATTCCAGCCGTCGGCGGAGGAGCAGATCGGCCACCCTATATCGCCGATCGCGCAGAAGACGTCCGGCGGGATCTCAACCGTCGTGGATATGTGATCACCAACGCGCCAGGCGAAGACGCCGACTTCAACACGATCGAAAAACTGAAGGAGCGCGTCGACGCATTGAGGTTCAAGCTGGAAGATCTCGGCAGGGAGCCCGAGCAACACGGACGTCTCGGCAACTACCGCATCGTCTATCGCGTCGACAATGTTTCACCTCGCATCCTGCTGCGGGACAAAGGGTTCCGTCCCTCAAAAGACTTCTTTGCTGTCTCCAACCTTCTCGACGCACCAGCAACCATTGGCAGTGCTTCTCTGTCTGCCAACAACAATGTTCTGGGCATCTGGCAGGCGGACCCCGAGGACGGCGTCATGTATCAATATGCGATCAAGTTGCACAGGCAGAAAGCTGCCTCATTCGTTGATGGCGGTGGCTGGGACCACGAGTTTCTGGATGAAGTGCATTTTCCACCACCGCCTGCAAACGACGTCTTTCTGATCGATTCGTCCAGCGACTGGGTCCGCCTGTTGATCGCGGACATCGCAAACTCCGGCAGGTACAACACATCCTACGGCATCCCGCTCAAGGTGTTTGAAGATTACAGGAACGGGCGCATTTCGCTGCGTGGATCGACCTTGCCCGAACTCCCTCGCGGTTCCAGTGTCGCGGATGCACCAAGCGATCCGCATGACAGTCTGGAATCCCTTGACACGAAAACGCGCGGGCAAAAGCGCACGCGTGACTGGGTGAACGCCAGTACCCCTCCCCCCCTGCACGGAACGGAACCCACGCCGGGGCCATCTCGCGCATTCAGGCCGGGCACGCAGCAGGTTGCGACCATCGACGCGCATCAACCAGACGCGCCTTCACCTGTTCCTCCCGATTATGAGGACACGGTCTATGAGCGGACCCAGAACTGGGTCGACAGAGGCACAACCGTGCCGCCGGAAGAGGCGCAACTGCCGACAAACGCCCTGTCAAATCATGAGAAGACCATGAACTGGATCAGCCAGAACATGCTCAACGCCGAGATGAACAATCTGGTTCTGAAGGACAGACCGGCCCCCTCCTCGGAGAGAACGCGGGAATGGATAAGGGAGTACCAGCAGTCGGGCGCCTGACGGAGCGGCCATCGTTTCGCAGGTTTCCATCGCGAAACGAGGACAGCGCTTCTATTTCGTCGCCGCTCTCAAACCTTCCATGAAGGCACCGGGAAGCTGGGTTTCGCCAAACCAGTTGAGCCGGTTCATCGTCGCAAAACCTTCAGCGATGAGACTGTTTTCATCACCCTTGCGGCTCGCATGTTCGCGACCGCGAGGAACGATGAGCTCGGTCTCGTCGCCATTTTCCCGGACGACCTCGGCCTTGCGGGCAATCTTGTCGCGACCGATGACAGGCTGGGTGACGGGCGCCGGCAGATCAGCCGGGAGGTTCACACTCAGCCAGTGCCCTTCGATTGCCCATTCGCTGCGGGTCTGCCACAAGCGCTCGATGAAATGCGCCAGCCAGGCTGCATCCCCTTCCCGCACGTTTGCCTCTTTCACACGGGAGAAACCGATGGCAGGGATGCCCCAGAAGGTGGCCTCGCGGGCAACGCCAAGCGTGCCGGAATAGGCGAGATCTTCACCCACATTGCGCCCGTCATTGACACCCGCGACCACGAGATCGGGCTTCTGACCATCCTTGAAAAGCCAGCCCATGGAGGTGACGATGCAGTCTGCCGGAGTGCCCGAGCAGGAATAGCGGCGCTCTGCGAGACGGCGCATTGTGAGCGGACGCGCAACGGTGAGCGACGGGCCGGCCGCCGTGCGCTTGCCATCGGGCGCGACCACCCAGACATCGTCGCTCAGGCGGGATGCCGCCTGTGCTGCCAGTGCAATGCCGGGAGCTTCGATGCCGTCGTCATTGGAAATCAGAATGCGCATGTGTCGTCTCTTCATCAATCTGGTGTGTGTCGCCGGTGCGGGCACCGGCCATGAGAGCGGGGATGTGCTGACGCAGCGCTTCAAGTGCGGCCGCGTCGCAGGAATGGCCGATCAGTCGCGGGCGGCCTGCCGCCTCCCAAAGGGCAATGTTTTCGGGCAGTGTGGGATGTGTCGGCATGCGGATCCAGGCGGCCTTGCCCTCATCGACAAGCCGCGCACCGGGAGAGCCCGCCGGCAGATGCCCGCTCAGGAGAATGGGAAAGCCGGACTTCTCCGCCGCTTCGAGCGCGGGGCGGGAAGGACCTGCCACGCCCATCCCGTCATGGACGAGCAGCGGACAGGACGGAAGGGGTTCGTCGACAGTCCAGTCGCGCGCGGACTTCAGCCGCTGTGAAAGGATGGCCACGCGATCCTTATGCACGGCGTCAGGCGCATGGATCTGCGCCGACAGCGCCTCACGCATGCCGGCCTCGATTGCAAAAGGCACGTTGATTGCCGCAATCAGTTCGAGTGAGCGGCCCGAAAGCGGTGTGGGAAGGAGACAGCCATCGGCATATCCTACAACCCATTCTCCAATCTGCCCGGCACGCTCCGCCCCCGGGATGGGGTCGGCGCCGTAGGACGCATCGAGAATGAGCAGGTCGCAGACAGGCAATGGCTGCATGGGGAACACCGCACTCTCGGGCACGATGTCGGCGCTGTAGACAACGCGCTGTCCCGCCGCCTCAACCGAAAACCAGACGCCACCGACCACATGGCCGGAGGCACCGGTCGCCACGCTCAGTGCGCCGACGGTCAACGCTTCACCTGGTCGGAACAGGCGGATCTGCTCTACAAGCGGAGAGAAATCCGCAAGATCTGCCGGGTCCGCATATTGTGCGAGCGTTGCAGGCATCTCCGTGCGCGTTTCCTCGGTCATGTATATCGGGCCGGTATATCCCTGCCGCAGCAGGTGGCACAGCGCACCGATGTGATCTTCATGAGCGTGGGAAATGAAAAGGGCGTCGATCTCGCCAATCGGGCGGGCGAGCACAGGATAATATTCATCCCCTGTCGCGCCCACCTTTATGCCGGCATCAAGCATGACACATGTGTTGCCGTCGCTGACGACAACACTGGTGCGCCCTTTCTCACCGAAACCGCCCTGAAGATCGACCTGCAGCATCAGGCAGCCCCGTCGGCGGGAATGAGCCAGCCCGAAGTGATCGCAAGCCTTGCCCGCTGTCCCGCCTCAAAGGTTACCGGGTCGGGCTGATCGAAATGCAGACCGAGATGCGGAGCCGCCTCGGGCTCGAACTCGATGCGCGCCGAACCGCCGCGATAAACCGCCCGCGTGATGGTGCCCTCGAAGCCCGGTTGGCTGGCGCCAACAGACTGGATCTGTGAAGCACGGCAGCAGATGCGCGCATCCTTGCGGGGTTTCTCGCCCTTGCGACAGCGAACGATCAGCTCCTGCCCCAGAACGGTGACGCGGCACTGGCCATCGGCTTCCGCCGTTTCGACATTGGCCGGCAGGACCATGCCCTGCGAGATGAATGAAGCGACCATCTCGTTGGCCGGCTCATGATAGAGCTCGCGCGGCGTGGCAAGCTGCATGAGGCGACCGTGATCCATGACCGCAATGCGATCTGCCAGCGCCATGGCCTCGGCCTGGTCGTGGGTGATGTAGAGAATGGTCGTGCCCGTGCGCTTGTGGAAGTCAGCGAATTCGTCTTCCATCGAAGCGCGCAGATGCACGTCGAGATTGGCCAGCGGTTCGTCGAACAGCACGAGCCGCGGCTCCGCCACGAGACACCGTGCCAGCGCCACGCGCTGCCGCTGACCGCCTGACAGATTGGCCGGACGACGGTCGCCATACTGCTCCATGTTGACGAGCGCGAGGGCGTTTTTCACGCGCTCTTCACGCTCGGCTTTTGAAACGCGCGCCACCTTGAGCGCATAGCCGATGTTTTCCGACACCGTCATGTGCGGCCACAGCGCATAGTTCTGGAACACGATGCCGACGCGGCGTTTTTCCGGCGGGATGTTCGCCTCTGCCGATGAAACCTCGCGGTCGCCAATGTAGATATTGCCCCCGGTGACATTCTCAAAGCCGGCAATCATGCGCAAAAGCGTGGTCTTGCCGCATCCCGAGGGTCCGAGAACAGCGAGGAACTCGCCATCCGCGACATCGATGGAAACATTGTCGAGGGCCTTGGCCTCGCCAAAGGTTTTGGTGACGTTCTTAATGCTCAGTCCCGCCATGGGAGAACTCCGTCCGGTAGTTTGTTTGCAAAGAGGCTGGCGAGCAGCATCAGAAGGAAGGTGGTTGCGACCATGATGGCGGAGACCGCCGCCGCATATTTGGAATCGCCACCCTGTTCGAAGGAGAAGATGACAACGCCGATGGTCTCCGAACCGGAGGACCAAAGGAGTGCTGACACCGTCAGCTCACACAGTGCCGTCATGAAGATCAGCAGGCCGCCGGCAATGGCCGCCGGAGCGATGAGCGGAAAGATGATGGTGCGCATCCGTGTGAACAGGCCGGCACCGGCCACCTGTGCCGCCTCCTCAAGCGCCCGGTCGAGCTGGAAATAGCCCGTGATCGTCGGCCGCACGGCCAGGATCAGGAAGCGCGCGAGATAGGCGTAGAGGATGATCCAGACCGTGTTGTATATCTGGATGCCGGTGATCGGCATGGGCTTCAGGAACAGGAGCAGCGAGGCAATCGCCAGCACCACACCCGGCAGCGCATAGGGCAGCTCGATCGCAAGGTTGAGCGCCTTGATCCAGCGCTTGTTGCCCCAGGCAATCACATAGCCGAGCGGGATCGCCACAAAGACGGCGAAGATGGAGGCCCCTGCCGAGAGATAGAGACTGTTCAGGAAAGCACGGCTTGCCGCCGCGTGCTGGAAGACGACGAAATAGTAGTTCTCCAGCGTGGCTGTTTCGGCTGTCAGCGTCACGCCATAGCCTCGAACCAGCGAGGTGAGGATCAGCCCCACCAGCGGCAGAACAAGGATGATGGCAATCAGGGCCCACATGCCGAACTCTACCGGCAGGCGCCAGGCGCCAAGCTGATAGGGTGCAGCGGGCAGCGACGTGGAGGTGATGCGAAAGTCGCGACGGCTGGCGATGCGATCCTGCATGACAATGCCGATCATGGCAATGACACCAATCAGCACCGACAGGAACGCGACCTCGGAGAGCACATCCGGACCACCGCCGGCCAGGCGCTGATAGATGAGCGTGGGCAGAACGAGATAGTTTGCCGGGATACCCAGGAAGGCCGGAATGCCGAAATTGCCGACACAGGAGACGAAGGTGAGTGCTGCGGCACCGACGATGGACGGCGTCATCAATGGGAGGATGATGGTGCCGAGCACCCGGACCCAGCCGGCCCCCGCTCGACTGCGCGGCCTCAACCAGCTCACGCGGCAGTTTCCGCATGCCGGCACGCACGATCAGGAAAACGAGCGGCGCATACTGGATGCCGAGCAGGAAGATGATCCCTTCGGGCGAATAGAGCGGATTGCGCGTGCCAAGCGGTGGCGCCATGCCCAGCATGTTCAAAAGCGGGCTGGAAGGGCCAAAGAGCTGGAGCCAGGCGAGCGCGGTCACCTGCGGCGCAATCATGAGCGGCGTGACGAAGCACAGGACGAAAGCCTGACGCTGGCGCACATCCGACAGTGAAACGAGAATGGCCACGGCCACGCCCAGAACGAGGGCGAAAATCGTTCCGCCAAGGCCGACCACCAGTGTGTTCCAGGTGGCGCGCCAGGTGGTTTCATCGATCAGGCCATTGCGAATGACATCAAGCGAGAACTGACCGCCAGGCAGGATGATTTCCTGCAGAAGCCGCGCCATGGGCAACAGCGAGAAGATGACGATAAGCGCGACGATCCCCGCTGTCAGGGCCATATCCTGGCCCTGACGTTCCTTGCGAATTGCGGTCATAAGGTTTTTCCTTAGCCACCGAACATGGAGGAGAATTTCTCCTTGTTGCCGGCGATCTCATCGACAACTTTCTTCACATCAACGGTCATGACGTTGATCTCGGTGCCCTCGGGCAGCCAGTCCGGCGAACCGACCGAAGGCTTTGCCGGCAGATAGCCCTGCTTCAGCGCCAGCTTCTGGCCGTCGTCGGAGAGAATGAAGTCGACGAACTTCTTTGCGGTGTCCGGGTTTTTGGCGGTCGACATGATGGCGACCGGCTCGGTGACGGCAGTTACGCCTTCCTCGGGGAAAACGAACTCGATGGGCGAGCCGTCCTTCTTGGCGTTCATGGCCATGAAGTCGACGAGCATGCCATAAGCCTTCTCACCGCTTGCCACGGACTTGAGGACCGCACCATTGCCGCGCACGGCGACATGGCCGTTTTCCTTCAGCTTCTCAAAATAATCCCAGCCGAGATCGTCACGGTTGACGAAGGCGGACAGGAGATAGGCTGCAGCACCCGAATAAAGCGGGCTCGGCATGATGGTGAGATCCTTGTAGGCCTCGCCGGTCAGGTCGGACCAATGCTCGGGCTTTTCTGCCGCTGCGGTGTTGTAGGCAATGCCGGTGGTGATGAGCTTGGAGCCGAAATAGGTCTTCTCGGCATCATAGGCGGCTTTCTCGAACCCTTCGACATTGGCGTCGGGATAGGCCATCAGGCGGCCGTCCTTCTTGAGCGTTTCCATGCTCACCGCATCGGCGATCAGAAGCACGTCAGGCTGCGGGCTGCCGGCTGCGAATTCGGCCGCGAGCTTGGTCATCAGGTCGCTGGTACCCGAACGGAAGATCTCGACCTCTACGCCGGGGTTTGCTGCCTTGAAGGCATCGACGGTCTCTGCAGCATCGGCATCGGGCTGCGACGTGTAGAGAACGAGGTTCTCGGCGAATGCCGCGGTGGATGTGAGCAATGCGGCTGCAAAGGCAACCGAACGAATCGTGGACTGGCGTCCCATGGGGTAACTCCTCTGTTTGCATCTCCGGTCACCTGGTGCCGGAGCTCCTCCCCTGCATGCGCAATATGACAGGCTTGTAACAAAAGCGCTCGTACATTGAATATGAACATATGTTATTCGTCAATAACAAAAGAACGCAATAAAATTTCGCATTTTTGGCCTGCAAACAGCCGTTGCGACCGTTGCATTGTGCTAGCATTCTCCCGCGATGAGAGAGGGAATCACCGCTGTGCCGCGAAAAAGCAAACAGAATCCGGCAGACGAGCCGACGCTGTCTTCCGCCGATATAAACGTGAAGATGGCCTGGCTTTATCACGTGGAGGGCCTGACGCAGGAAAAGATCGCCAGCCTGCTGAACGTAAGCCGGATGAAGGTCATGCGGGCGCTCGCCGCCAGTGCAGAGAGCCACATGGTGGTGACCACCATCAACGCCGACACTGCCGAGCAGGTGGCGCTTGAGCGCCGGCTGGAGAAGCGCTGGGGCCTGAAAAGCGCCATCGTGGTGCCCGCTCCGGAGGAAGAGGATAATCTGGAGCGCTCGATCGGGCATGCGGTGGCACGCTACCTCGAAGAGCAGATGAAGCCCGGCATGACGCTGGCGATCGGCGGTGGCGCGACACTGCATTCGAGCCTGAGCTTCATGGCGCAGCGCGATCTGGCAGGATCGACAGTCATCGGACTGGTGGGCAGCCTGCCGCATTCCAAATGGGTCAATCCGTCCATTGTCGCAACCAAGGTGGCGGAACGCTTCAAGGTGGACAGCTACCAGATCAGCGCGCCCGTTGTGGTGGATGACCCGGATCTGCGTGAACGCCTCTGGGAGCAGCCATCCCTGCGCGACGTGCGAGAGCGCGCCGCCAGGGCCGACATGGCGCTTCTGACCGTGGGAGCGGTCTCACCCGAAGCGACGATTTTCCGTCACGGGATCGTGCCCAGAGCGCTCATCAAGCCGCTGCGCGACAAGGGCGCGGTGGCAAACATCCTCTGCTACTTCGTCGATGCGGCGGGCCAGATGGTCGACCACGAGGTCAACCAGCGCATCATGGCCATAGACCTCGATGTGGTGGCGCGCATTCCGCATGTCATTCTGGCCGCAGGCGGCGAGCAGAAGGTCTCCGCCATTCTTGCGGCGCTGCGCACGGTATCGGCAGCCGCACTCATCACCGATGCAGCGACAGCGCAGATGCTGCTTGAAAAAGCGGATGAAGAGGGGCTTTGAACTCCCCGCGAGCGATCAGATAAGGCCGCGCTCGCGCATGAAATCATCAAGCCCCACATGCGTGGTGGCTTCGAATTCGCGCACCGCCTCGACCATCGCCCGGCGCTGGGCAGCCAGCAGCAGGAGAACCTGCCGCATCTCGCCCGAAATGCCAAACCGCTCCCAGCGATCGGCAAGATGTCCGGGAAGACCGGCAGCCTCGCAGAAAGCGGCGATGTTCTTGTAACCCAGGTCCGCGACAAGCGCCTGCGTCTCCTCGGGCGTCGAGCGCGGCTCGAGCGCGTGGTCATGCAGGCGCTGTGCCAGAAGGCGAATGTCGTTCGGCTGCGGCGCATTGGCCAAAACCTTGTTGATCAGAGACGAAACTCTCGGGGGTTTTTCGCTTTGCATCGCACTCTCCATTCACTCCGATCATAGGACGAGAGCGGGCGGCACTCAATCGGAAAGCGCCACCCTACCATACCACTTTCAAGCTACGCCCTAGGCAAGAAGGCGTGCAAGCGGCCTGATGCGCTGGATCAGCAGCACGTCAAGCGCAAGAACCGCCAGCAATGTGATGCCCACCAGTGGAAACAGCAATGAGACAAACAGCATCACCACCACGGCGCCCTTCCACAAGGGCAGGTTCGCTGGCAGGGGCGGCGCCGAGAGCCGCAAGGCGCGCGCGGGCCTGCGCATCCACCACATGACGATCCCGCTTACCGACAGGAAGATGACGGACAGGCAGAACACCGTGTTCAGAACGAGGTTCCACAGCCCCATGTCGCCCTCATGGAAAGCGATGCCGACAGCCATTGCTTTGCCCGCCGGTGAGTAGTCGGCAAAACCTACATCGGCGAGAACATTGCCGGTGTACTGGTCGATATGGACCGTCCTGTCAGAAGTGGGGTCGGCGGAATCATTGCTCATGGAATCCTGCGCGAGCGTCCACACGCCCATATCTCCGCGCGGCGTGGAGACGCGAAAGCGCCCCTCATAGCCAAGGCTGCGTCCAAATGCGACGATCTGATCAAGATTGAACGGGCCCGCGCCCGGCACTCCGGCACGTCCGGCTTCCGACCCCGACGCAGGGAGCGGTGTCTGCTCCAGCGCCCAGGGCACATCCTTTGTCGCACCATGATTGAGCGATGCATGCGCCTTGTCCGACAGGGGAACATTGTCCCATTTCTCCGCCGGAAAGGTGCTCCACGCCTGAACGAACTTCTCCCCCCAGATGCCGGCCCATGAAAGCCCGCTGAGGAGAAAGATCAGGAGAAGCACCGCGACATAGAGCCCGGTGGTCTTGTGCAGCGATTTCCAGAAGGAGCGGCCCCGTGCATCGAGATCGGGGCGAAGTGCCTTGCCGGGCCCTTGGCCCTCACGCGGCCACCACAGATAAAGCCCCGTGGCGATCAACACGATGCCGAAGCCGGCGGCGATCTCGATCAACCGGTCCCCCAGATCGCCGATCAGCAGGGTACCGTGAATATCAGAGGCGAAGTCGTACCAGCCCGCCTGCCTGTTCCAGATGTCCAGCACCTCGGCCGTATAGGGGTCGACAGCAACCATCATCGCCTCACCTGCGCTATCGACACGGAAAACGGCGGCGCGGTCGGCTGCGGTCGGCGCGATATATTCGACCACATGGCCTTCGTGCAGCACCGTTTGTGCGGCCGAGGCCTGAGCGAGGATACTGGTCTCTTCGCCCTGCGGCGCCACGGCAATCTTCTCGCCGTCCCGCCCGTCCACCGCACTCACCCAGAGCATGATCAGCCCGGTAATGGCGAGCATCGCCAGGAAAGGCGCCACGTAAAGACCGGCATAGAAATGCCAGCGCCATGCCGCCAGATAGAATTTGCGCGTCAGCGTCTTGCCGGTCGCCTCGTGCGTCGGCAGGCCGGAGAGCGCCTGTGTATCGGTGTTATTCATAATCCCCCCTCAGCTCTGCGTTGCCAGACGCTTCAGCTTCTCCAGCATGGAATCGTGCGCTTCCCCATAGGACAGCGTGCCAACGAAACCGCCTTCAGCATCCATCAGATAGACCGACGCCGTATGATCGATCGTGTAATCGCCATCCTCCGTTGGGACCTTTTTGTAGTAGACGCGATAGGCCTTGGTGATCGCCTCGATCTGCTCCTCGGTGCCAGCCAGTCCCCTGATCCTGTCGTCGAAACTCGATGTGTATCGGGCAAGGTCCTCCGGTCCGTCCCTTTCCCAATCGACCGAAACGAAAGCGTAGTTCAGCTTATCTGCGTCGGGGCCCAACGCCTCGATCAGGCCTGACAGCTCGAAAAGCGTGGTCGGGCAAACATCCGGGCAGAAGGTGAAACCGAAGAAGATCGCGGTCGGTTTGCCGAGGAAATCAGCCTCAGTGACAGTCTCGCCGTCCTCCCCGGTGAGCGTGAACGCACCGCCGATATCGGCGGTGCCGGCCCCCCCGCCGGCCCTGCCGCCGGGAGTGATGTTCATCGTCGCCACAGCCACGATTGCAAGGACCAGCGCGAGAACCGCGCCGGCCAGTATTGAAAGCGAGCGGCGAGACATCAGTTCTTGCTCTCGCCATGCATGTGACCGTGACCTTCAGGGGCAGGTGCGCCGGGCCTGGCGACCGACATCTCCACCTCGATCGTGCCGGCCCTTCTCGAAGGTCAGCGTCACGGGAACCGGTGCGCCCTCGGCAATCGGTTCCTGAAGGTCCATGAACATCACATGCAGGCCGCCCGGAGCGAGATTGACTGTCTCGCCGGCCGGCACCGGGATGCCTTCGGGAAGATGACGCATCTTCATGACACCATCGGTCATGTCCATCGTGTGCAGCTCCACGCGGCCCGCAAAAGCGGCCTCGGCGCTGACCAGCCGGTCGTCCTCTTCACCACCGTTGACGATGGTCACGAAGCCGCCTGCGGCTTTGGCACCCGGCGGTGTCGCGCGGGTCCAGGGCTGATCGATTTCCAGTTTACCGAGCGTGTAGTCGCCAGCGAATGCGGGAGCGGCAATGAACAGCATTGCTGCCGTGAGGATACGGGGCAAAAAGCGCATGTCTTGTCTCCATAAGCGCAGATACCGGCCACGGATTTCCGTGACCGTTTTCATGGTTCAGTGCGTCAGATGGAGAAGGCTGGCGGCGCACGCGCTTCGGCAAGGAGACCCTGCGCGACAGGGTGCAGAACACGCGCACCGGGCAGGCGCGCAACAGAGAAGACGTCATCTCGGGTGCAGTCGAACCCGGCGTTATCTCCCGGCAGAGTCGGCGAGACCGCACACCCCGTCTGGCAGAGTGATGTGCAGCAATCGTGAGGACTGCGCGCCGGAACCGGGCCATCGCCCTCCGCAAGGCCAATGCCGCTCGGTGTGCAGATGATGAAACCGGGAATGCCACCGCTGCCTGCCATCGCCCCCTGGGCAAAGGCGGCGGCGAAGCCCTGCATGAGAAGGAAATAGGCCAAAAGACCGGCGATAAGGCCAGTCGCAAGGCGGTCCTTCAGCATGTCACGCATCAGCTTCATGGAAGCTTGGTGACACAATTCGGCAGAGGTGTCACTGCGACGAATGCTGCACTCTGGATTGCAGTGGGCGAAAACACTCGCCCACCGCACCTGCATTCTGTCTTAGCGCCGCTTGAGCAGAGGCATGTTCATGGCGTTGGCGTATTTCACGCTTTCAGCCAGGAAAGTGTCGTAGCTCTCGCGCACGCGGGCAACGTCTTCGCTCTGGGCGGTCAGTTCATCACGAACCTCTTCCCACGCGCTCTTGAGGCCTTCGGCCACATCATCCGGCACATCGCGGAAGATGACGCCCTCGGCTTCAAGCGCGGCCATGGCGCGGGCATTGTGATAATCGAACTGGGCGAGCGCTTCCTGGCTGGCGGCAAGGGCCGCGGCCTCACAGATCGCCTGAAGGTCGGGCGAAAGCTCGGCCCAGGCATCCTTGTTGAAGACGATGGCAAGCGCCGCACTCGGCTCATTGTAGGCCGGCAGGTAGCAGTTCTTTGTGATTTTCTGCAGGCCGAACGCCTGATCGAGGAACGGGCCGACCCATTCGGCCGCATCGAGCGCACCGGACTGCAGCGCCTGGAAGATTTCCGGCGGGGGCATCAAAACGGCATTGACGCCGAGCTTGCGGTACATCTCGCCGCCGAGGCCGGCAATGCGCATGTTGAGACCCTTGAGGTCTTCCAGCGAATTGATCTCGGACTTGAACCAGCCCGCGCTCTGCGTGTTGGAGTTACCGGAATAGAGCGGCTTCAGATTGCGCTGTGCGTAGATGTCGTCCCACAGCTCCTGACCGCCACCATAGCGCAGCCATGCGTAATGTTCGGCTGCCGTCATGCCGAAGGGCACGGCGGTGAACCAGTGAAGCGAGGGGTTCTTGCCGGCGGCATAATAGGGCGGGTTGTGGCCGACCGGGGCCTTGCCCTGCTGCACCGCGTCTTCAACACCGAAGGGCGGCACCAGCTCGCCGCCGCCGAAGACCTTGAAGCTCAGCCGGCCATCGGACATGGCTGCCACCTTCTCGGCGAAATTGGTGACGTTGGTGCCGACGCCCGGCGCATTCTTGGGGAAGCTTGTGGGCAGGTTCCACTCAATCTTGCCCTGCGCGATGGCAGGTGTGGCGAGTGCCGCAGCCGTGGCTCCGGCCCCTGCCGTTAGAAATGTTCTGCGTTTCATGTCGGGTTTCCTCCTGAACGACGACTATCTGAAGAGCATGTCCGGCAGCCATGTAACCACAGCCGGAAACGTGATGAGTAGCGCCAGAGCCACAAGCTGTATGGCCACGAACGGGATTACCGAACGGTAGATCTCCATGGTCGTGATGCTGCGCGGCGCAACCGAGCGATAATAGAAAAGCGCGAAACCGAAAGGCGGCGTCAGGAACGAGGTCTGCAAATTCATTGCCAAAAGAACCGCGAACCAGACCGGTGAAAAATCGGTGGCCAGGATCGGCGCACCAAGCAGGGGCACGACGATGTAGATGATTTCCACCGCCTCAAGGATAAAACCGAGGAAGAAGACGACCACCATGACAAGCGCAAGCGCGCCCCATTTTCCGCCCGGCACCTGCTCCAGAAAGCCAGCCACCAGCTCATCGCCGCCAAACCCGCGAAACACCAGTGAAAGCATGGAGGCGGCGATCACGATGCCGAACACCATGCCGGAAATGCGCAGCGTATCGACAACGGCGGGGACGAGAATGTCGTTTCGCAGCAGGCGCCACGCGGAAAAGAGCACCCCGGCGGCGATAAGCAGGGCAGCGAACAGCGCAACGGCGCCCGCCGGCGTGCCGAGCCCGGACGGTGGCAAGAGCCCAAGTGCGCGCAGGATGACCAGAACTGCACCCGCAACCACGGCAGAAACAATGATGAGCCGCCCGGCATGACCGGCCCCGCCACGCGTGTAACCGGCGAGCAGGATTGTGCCGACAGCACCCAGCCCCGCCGCTTCCGTTGTGGTTGCAACCCCGCCGAGAATGGACCCGAGAACAGCCAGAATGAGCAGGAGTGGCGGGAGAAAGACCCCGAGGATGCGGCTTAGGGGCACGCGCTTGCGGGCGGTATTCTCAATGGCCTTGTGTGCACCACGCAGGGTGAACAGGATGTAGATGCCATAGAGGCCCACCAACAGCAGACCCGGCACCAGCGCTCCTGCAAAGAGATCGCCCACCGACACGGCGTCGGGCGCGAAATTGCCGGCCTTCTGCTGCGCTTCCAGATAGGTGTTGCCGATCTGATCACCCAGAAGCACGAGCAGGATGGAAGGCGGGATGATCTGACCCAGCGTGCCGCTGGCGCAGATGATGCCACTCGACACGCGCGGCGAAACGCCGGCCTGAAGCATGGCCGGCAGGCTGACAAGGCCAAGCATGACGACGGTGGCGCCCACAATGCCGGTCGATGCCGCGATCAGCGCGCTGAAAAGCAGCACCGAAAGGGCCAGCCCTCGCGGCGACGACCCCAGCATGTCGCGCAGGACCTCCAGCATGCGCTCTGCAAGCTGTGATCGCTCCAGCACCACGCCCATCAGAATGAAGAGCGGGACCGCCATCAACAGCGTGTTGCTCATCACGCCCCAGACGCGGCCCGGGAAGAAATCCAGAAAGGAAAGGTCGAAAGCTCCGAACAGGCTGGCGATCACGGCGACGACAAAAGGCACGCCGGCGATGGCAAGCATGGCCGGAATACCGCTTAAGATCCCGGCAAACAGGCCGACCAGCATCAGGCAGAGAAAGAGCTCGGGCAGGGTCATAGCGCTGGCTCATCTTCAGCGGTGCGGTCGGCACCCGGCTGCAGCACCATGGCAATGCCCTGAAGGATCATCATCGCGGCCCCAATGGGTAAGGCCGTCTTGACGAGAAACAGGCCTGGCAGACCGCCCGTTTCCACCGAAGCCTCGCGGATCGACCAGGAATAGGCAAGATCGGCCCAGTCGGCCCAGATGATCAGTCCGAACACCGGCACGAGAAAGAGAAAGACCGCCACGGCATCTGCGATGCGCGCATAGAGGGGAGACAGGTTTTCCGACAGAATTTCAACGCGCACATGCCCGCCCCTGCGAAGACACACGGGGACGGAAAAAATCAGAAGAACGGCAAATGTGTAGGAGGCGAAATCCTGCAGTTCGATAAAGCCGATGCCAAAGCCATAACGCATCACCACAATGGCAAGTACGCTAACCGTCAGGGCCAGGCAGGCAAGCACGCAGAAAGCGGTTGCGAGCCGATCCAGCCCGGCGCAAAACCTCAGATAAAGATGCAAACCCGGCTCCCATGCGAATTCCGGCGCGAAGCTACCGCATGCGCAATAGAAATGAAACGGCTATTTGCCGCGCTCCCTGTGGATGGCTTTGATCGGGTTGCGCTGCGGAATCTCAGCACGCTCAAGCATGTAGATTTCCGCCGCTTCCATATGTTCGCGCATCACCTGTGCAGCACGCTTTCCATCGCCGGATTTGATCGCACGCAGAAGGATGATCTGGTAATGCAGCCCGGTTTCGCGCAGGGCGGGGTTCGGCTCGCGATAGATCTCGCGGCAAACGGTCATGTCGCGCAGGAGGCTGATCAAGAAAATGCAGTTGAAACCCAGAAGCGCATTCTGCGCATGGCGCGCAAGCTCGACATGAAAGTCGAGCTCCGCAAGGCGCTGCCTGTATTCCTCCTCCGCCGTTTTCGGCTCTTCCTCATAGAGCCGGATCGTGTCCTGCAGCTTGGCAAAAGCCTCGGCTGAAAGTTTTCCGGCAAGACTTTCGGCGAGCTGCGGTTCGAGAACCTTGCGGATCGAATAGATGTCGGCAATGGACGGCGGCTGAAACAGGAACAGGTTGTCGAGCAAACGGATCGCCTGATCCGCTCCCACCCCTGAAACGAACACCCCGCCACCTGGCCCGGTCTTGCTGAGGGTAAGCCCCTGAAACTCCAGTATCTTCAGCGCTTCGCGCAGCGTTCCGCGCGAGGCTTCATGGGTTTCGGGCAACAGCCATTCCTGGGGGATGCGGTCGCCGGGCTCAAGGCCCTGGGCGACGATCAGTTCCCGGATCCTGTCGGCGATGACATCCGGTCTCTTGCGGCGCTTCAGTTCGGTCGAGAGCTGAAGAGGTTTCCAGGCCGGTTGCAAATCGCTGCGATCAGGCATCCTCATTCTCAATCACGGGGTGGTAGCAGGCCGCCCGATGCTCCCGATTGTCCGGCGCCGGATCAAGCGGCGGCTGCGCTGCCCTGCACTCTTGTGTCCCGCGTGGACAACGCGCGAAGAACGCGCAACCAGGCGGTGGATCGTAGGGATCGGGAAGTTCTGTATTCGCATCTTCGGGAATGAGCGAGCGCTTTCCCGGCACGGGCGCCGATTTCAACAGGAGATGCGTGTAGGGATGACGTGGCGCGGCGAATATGCGCTCTGCCGCACCAAGCTCCGCAAGACGACCGAAATACAGAACCGCAACACGGTCACTGACGCTTTCGATGACCGAAAGATCGTGGCTGATGAACACGTAGGTGAGGCCGAATTTTTCCTTGAGATCATCGAGGATGTTCAGCACCTGTGCCTGCACCGAAACGTCGAGCGCGGAGACCGGTTCGTCGAGAACGATCAGCTCGGGATCGGCAGCGAGTGCGCGCGCAATGCCGATGCGCTGCGCCTGTCCGCCGGAGAACTCGTGCGGATAGCGATCGAGAAATTCCGGCGCCAGGTTGACCGCTTCCATCAAATCTTTCAGGCGCGCTTCGCGGGCCTCTCGCCCGAGGCCCAGAAGATGCCGCAGCGGCGCTTCGAGAATCGTGCGGATCGTCTTGCGCGGATTGAGCGAGGCGACGGGATCCTGAAACACGTACTGCACACGCTGCGCAAGTTTCTGCGGATCGCGCTTTGCCTCGGCCACGAGGTCCACACCGTCAAAGGTGATCGTTCCCCCGGTGGGTTTGTCGAGGCCGACGATCAGACGGGCAAGCGTGGATTTTCCGCAGCCCGATTCCCCGACCACACCCAGCGTTTCTCCCTTTCGCACATTGAGCGAAATGCCCTGAACGGCATGGACAGCCGGCAGCGGTTTGCCGAAAAGCGTGCGGCCACCCCCAAACACACGTTCGGCATTCTCGATTTGCAGAAGCGCCGTATCAGGCATTGGCCGCCTCCCCCGTCAGCGGATAGAGACACCGCACCGCGCGTTCATCGCCAAGTCGCGTCAGTGCAATCTCTCCCTCCCGGCAATCCGGCTTCGCCCTCGGGCAGCGCGCTGCGAAGGCACAGCCCGGCGGCAGATTGTTGACCACCGGAGGGCGCCCCTCGATGGCGTCGAGCCGGCGTTCCGGCTCGCCCAGAACCGGCACACAGTCGATCAGCTTGCGTGTATAGGGATGTGCCGGTGCGTTGAGCACTTCTTGCGTCGTGCCCGTCTCGACAATGCGGCCGGCATACATCACCGCGACGCGGTCGCAGACGGCCGAAACCACACCGAAATCATGCGTGATGAACAAGATCGCAGCGTTGCTCTCACGCCTCAAGGCATCGAGCAGCGAAAGAATCTGCGCCTGCACGGTCACGTCGAGCGCCGTGGTCGGCTCATCGGCGATGATGACCTTGGCGTCGTTTGCCAGCGCCATGGCGATGCACACACGCTGGCGCATGCCGCCGGAGAGTTCGTGCGGGTAAGCCTTCAGCCGTTCTGCCGGATTGGTGATACGCACAAGCCGCAACAGTTCTTCGGCGCGCCTGTCCGCCTCGGAGCGTTTGATCGCCCGATGCGCCATGATCGCTTCGGTGAGCTGATCGCCTATGGTGAAGAGTGGATGGAGAGTGGAAAGCGGATCCTGAAAGACATGGCTGACATCGGCACCGCGCAATTCGCGGATGCGCTCGTCGCTGGCCGCGAAAAGGTCCTCGCCATCGAGCCAAGCGGCCCCCGCCGGTAATGCGCCCGGGCGGCGTCGGCACCAGACCCATCAGGGACATGGCGGAGACGGATTTACCAGAACCCGATTCTCCGACGATGCCGAGGCATTCGCCCTGCCTGAGATGAAGGTCGATACCGCCAACCGCCCGGTAGATGTCGCCGCCTATGTGGAATTCGGTGCTGAGATCCGAGACCTCCAGAACGCTCGCTTCATGCGCTCGCTCCTGCGGCACCGAGCGCCGCTCGACCGCCGTGCGCGCGACCGGTCTCGTCAACGCCCCGGATTTCAACCGGGGGTCAAGAACGTCGCGCACGCCATCGCCCAGAAGATTGATGCTCATGACCAGCGCGAAGATCATCAGGCCGGGAATGATCGACACATGCGGAGCGGTGAACAGGATCTTGCGCCCCTCGCCCAGCATTGAGCCGAGATCGGCCTGCGGCGGCTGCGCACCGAGCCCGAGGAAAGAGAGCCCCGCCGTCTCGAGGATCATCCAGCCGATGGTGGTCGACATGGTGATGATGATGACCGGCAGAACGTTGGGCAGGATTTCTCCGAAAAGAATGCCGGCATTGGATTTTCCCGAAAGCCGCGCTGCATCCACGAATTCACGCCGTGACAGACCGATGGTGATGCCGCGGATATTGCGCGCGAAGAAAGGGATGTTGACCACCGCAATCGCATAGAGCGCGTTGAGAAGGCCCGGCCCGAGCGCGGCCACGATGGCCAGCGCGAGCAGGATGTAGGGAAACGCCATGACCATATCGATGCCACGCATCAGCAGCGCATCGACGCGGCCACCCGCATAGCCCGCCACAAGCCCGATGAGCGACCCGCAGAATGCGGCAATCAGTGTTGCCGAAATCCCCACGGCGAGGCTGACGCGCGTTCCCCAGACAAGGCGTGAAAGGATGTCGCGCCCCAGCGCATCGGTGCCCAGCAGATGCCCTTCGGCGAAGGGACGCAACAGGCGGTTGGCGGGCGCTGTCGCATCGGGATCGGGCAGCGGCAGAAGCGGAGCCATCAGCGCAACCAGAATGATGAGCGCCAGAATGGCCAGCCCTGTCGTGGCAAGCGAATTGTTCAGGAGGAGACGGGTCGCGCTCGGTCGGCTCGGTTTGCGGACTTTTGCCTGACACGCGGTGGAGACAGCTTCACTCATCAGCGCAACCTCGGATCAAGCATCGTCTGCACCACATCGGCGGCGAGGTTGAAAAGCACATAGGCGGCCGCCACCACGAGCACGCCACCCTGCACGAGAAGCAGGTCGCGGGTGGAAATCGCGTTGACCAGCATCGAGCCGATGCCCGGCCACTGGAACACGGTCTCGATATAGACCGCCCCGCCGAGCACGAAGCCCGCCTGAATGCCGATCACCGGGATGACGCTCACCAGCGCCGCCTTGAAGGCATGCCGGTAAATCACCCGCCTTTCGCTCAGCCCCTTGGCGCGCGCGGTGCGGATGTAATCCTGCCGCAAAACCTCCAGCATGGCGGTGCGGGTCAGCCGTGCAATGACCCCTGTGGCGACCACGGCAAGCGTGAGCGCAGGCAAGAAGAGATGATAGAGCAGATCCGGCAGATCGCCGCCGCCATAGATGGCGTACATGCCGCTTGCCGGAAAAAGCCTGATCTTCACCGCGAAAGCCAGAATAAGGAGGAGACCAAGCCAGAAGGGCCGGCGTGGAAATGCCGATCAACACCAGAACGGTGATCACCTTGTCGGCCAGGCCATACTGTCGCACGGCCGAGACAACGCCTGCCAGCAGGCCAAGGATGGAGCAAAGAACCAGCGCGGTGCCAGCCAGAATCAGAGTGGCGGAAAAACGCTCCAGCACTTCGTCCAGCACGGGCCTGTTGAGCGCGTAGGAGCGGCCGAGATCGCCTTGAAGAAGATTGCCGAGCCAGATCAGATATTGCTGGGGCAAGGGCTTGTCGAGACCGAGATCCGCATTGAGCTTGGCAACGTTTTCCGGTGTCGCATAGGAGCCGAGGATGGCCGTGGCGGGGTCGCCGGGGATCATCGCCATGATCAGAAAGACAATGATCGACAGCCCGAACAGGACGGGTATCGCGGCAAGGAGGCGCTTGGCTATGTAGGTGGCCATGGCTGGGGCCCCATTTTCAGGTTCTGTTGTGGGCTCCGCTGTCGGGCTAGAGCCCTGCATGTCGCCCTCGCCCTTCGACAAGCTCAGGATGAGGGCTGTGTAGGCGCGCCGCGACGGTTGAACATCCTGGCATTTGCGCCGTCGCCCCCACCCTCATCCTGAGCCTCTTGAGCTTGTCGAAAGGCGAAGGACGAGGGTGGGACTCACACTCACACCATCAGGGCTTGGCCACGTCCTGCAACATCAGGAAGAAGGAGGGCTGGAGCTTGAAGTTCTCAACCCCGGCTCCGGTCACCGCGTTCTGCTTCCAGTTGGCAACGAACACCCATGGCGCATCGTCCTGAACGATCTTCTGCATCTCCTTGTAGAGCGCGGCGCGTTCTTCCTGATCGGTCGAGGTGCGGGCCTTGTTCAGGAGTTCGTCGACCTTCTCATTGGCGTAATAGCCGGAGTTGAAGCCGCCCTTGTCGGGCCAGGCTTGCGAACGCAGCGCCAGGAAGGGCAGCGTGTCCGGATCGTTCGTCATCCAGGCCATTTCAGCCATGTCGGCCTTGCCTTCCAGGCCCGGGTTCACCTTGCCGAGGAACGTGTTCCATTCATAGGTTTCGATATTGACCTTCATGCCCACGGCCTGAAGGTCCGCCTGAATGGCGGTGCCCATGGCGATGGGGTCGAGCATGCCCGAGCCGCCTTCGGTAACGTAGAAGGTGAGTTCCTCGCCATCATAGCCGGCATCGCTGAGAAGCTGTTTGGCCTTCTCGGGATCGTGGGGATAGGGCTGGAGCTCTTCGTTATAGGCCCAGGCGAAAGCGGGCGGCGTGGGACCTGCGGCGACCTCCGCCGTACCCTGCAGAATGTTCTCGACCAGCGCCTTCTTGTTGATGGCGTAGTTCGCGGCCTGTCGGATTTCCTTCTTGGCGAAGGGGCCCTCTTTCATGTTGAGGATCAGGAACCAGACATGCGGGCCAGCCTGTTCGTGGACGTTGAAATTCGCATCGTCACGGAACTGCTGCAGGCTGTCCGGCGGCACCTCCACCATCACATCGAGCCCGCCAGAGAGCATCTCGGCGATGCGGGTGTTGGTGTCGGTGATCGGCCGGTAGATGACGGCCTCCAGCGAAGGAGCGCCATCCCAATAGTCTTCATTCCGCGTAACGACGACGCGCGAATTGGCCTGCCATTCCTCGAACCTGTAGGCACCCGTACCAACCGGATTGCGTCCGAAATCCTTGCCACTCGCCTTGACGGCTTCGGGCGAAACGATCAGCCCGGTGGGATAAGCCAGATTGGAAAGGAAAGGCGCAAACGGCTCTTTCAGTTTGAATTCGACGGTCAGATCGTCAACTGCCGTCACCTCATCCACGGCGGAGAAATAGAATGCCAGCGGGAACGGCCCCGTGTCGTGGTAGGGGTGATCCTCCTTCAGCATCCGGTCGAAATTGAACTTGACCGCTTCGGCATTGAGCGGCGTTCCGTCGTGGAAGGTGACGCCTTCCCGCAGCTTGAACGTATAGGTCAGGCCGTCTTCGGAAATCTCCCAGCTCTCGGCCAGGGCCGGCTCCGGCTCCAGCGTTCCGTCCCTGTAGCGGGTTAGCCCGTCATAGACATTCATGAGAATGCGGAAATCATTGACGGCGGTGACCGCGTGCGGATCGAGCGATTTCGGCTCCGCGATCTGTCCGACAACGAGAACGTTGGGCGGCGTTTGCGCAAATGCCGGCGATGCAATGAGCATCGACGCGGCGGTGATGGCGGCTGCGATCAGTCTCTTCATGGAGATTCCTCCCTCTGCTGCCCATAATTAATGCTAACAATCTATCCAAAGGCAAGCATTTATTATAATAAATTAGAAATCCGCCGTGTCCGATGCCCCGGCACCGTGGATAAAGGTTTGAATCACAGGCAGATCCCATGGCCGCTACGCCCCGCATAAATTCCAATCGCCTCCGCAATCTTCTCGAAGGCGTCAACGCATTTGGAAAAAATGCACAGACGGGCGGCTACAATCGCCCTGGCTACAGCGATGCGGACATGGCGGTGCGCGCATGGTTTCTGGAAGAGATGCGCTCCGATGGGCTTGCGGTGCGGTGCGACCCGGTGGCCAATCTTTTCGGTCGATACGGTCCGTCGGATGGTCCCTGCGTGATGGCCGGCTCGCATCTCGACACCGTGCCGGAAGGCGGTGCCTTCGACGGTGCGCTCGGTGTGTGCGTGGCTCTTGAATGCGTGCGCGCCATGCGCGATGCCGGCTTCAGGCCGGCAAAGGCGATCGAGGTGGTGGCCACCGCCGAAGAGGAAGGACGTTTCGGCGGAATGCTCGGCTCACAAACCATTGCCGGCGTGGTGCGCCGGGAATGGCTGGAACAGGCGCAGGATGCAGACGGTTTCCGCCTGGTGGAAGCCATGAAGAAACAGGGCCTCGACGCTTTCCGGGCATTGGAAGCCGCGCGGCCAATGGGCAGTGTGAGTGCCTTTCTGGAACTCCACATCGAACAGGGGCCAATTCTGGAAAACTCAGGCGTTGCGATCGGCATTGCCGACGGCATTGCCGGGGTGATCAATCTCGCGGTTTCACTGGAAGGACGTGCAAACCATTCTGGCACTACCCCCATGACCATGCGCGCCGACGCGTTTCAGGGGCTTTCAGCGGTGGGTCATTCGGTGCCCGGGGTTTTGGCAGAACACGGAACCGAACGCAGCCGCATCACCATCGGCAAGGTCGATCTCCAACCCAATTTCATTCACACCGTGCCCGGCCGCGCCGATTTCATCATCAATATCCGCGACACGGATGGTGCAAGAATGGCCGCGCTCGCCGCCGGCATGAGAAATGCGGTGAAAGAGGCTGCGGATAAAAACGGGCTCGGCTTCAACATCGAAGAGCAGAGCCGGATGGAACCGGTGCGTCTCGACCGTGGGCTGGCCAGCCTTCTTGAAGAAGAAGCGCGCGGCCTGAACCTCAGGGCGCTGACCATGCCTTCGGGCGCGGGGCACGATGCCCAGACCATGCAGACACTTTGTCCCTCCGGCCTCATTTTCGTGCCGAGCCGGGGTGGCATAAGCCATGCCCCGGAAGAATGGACCGACTGGTCTGATATCGAACAGGGGGCCGAACTCATGCTTGCCGCACTTGTCCGGCTCTGTAGGTGATCGAGAGAAACTTCGCGATCAGCTTCTGATCGTTGCTGCCAGACGTGCCGATGCCTTGTTGAGGGCCGCAAGCTTTGCGTCCTCGGCCCCATCCCTGTAGGCCGCATCGAGCGTGTTGACGATCTCGGTGAAGAGTTCGAGTTCTTCATCGGCAGCCGTCATGGTGAGCGGCTGGTCGTCATAGGCCTCCACGAAGCGCTGCGCGGCATAGGCGATGAGCAGAAGGGCAGCGGCGTTTTCCGGCTCGCTGGTGATGCGGGCATGGGCCTTGACCGCGCAGCCTTCATAGGCACGAACGCTTCCGCCCTGCTCGTTCAGATCCTTCAAAAACGTATCAAACATGATCCAGGTCCTTTGGGATTTACTGCGGCAGTTCTGAAATGCCGCCATGGTTGGCCGACCATACGGTCGGCGCATTCAGGAATTTTTCGACCTCAGCGATCGTTTCCGGCGAAAAGCGATTTTCTTCCTTGCAGACAGCCAGCACATCCCACCAGGTGGCCAGATGATGCAGACGCATGCCGGCGGCTTCAAGCCGCTTCGGCGTGTCGGGGAAGATGTCGTAATAGAAGACGGCGAACGTGTCGGTGACCTGCGCCCCGGTGCGCGCCACGGCCTCGGCAAACTTGATCTTGCTGCCACCATCGGTGGTCAGATCCTCGACCAGAAGCACGCGCGCGCCTTCGCTCAATGCGCCCTCGATCTGGGCGTCGCGGCCAAAACCTTTCGGCTTTTTGCGCACATATTGCATGGGAAGCCCCATCCGCTCCGCAAGCCAGGCGGCAAAGGGAATGCCCGCCGTCTCGCCGCCGGCCACCGCATCGAACTGCTCGAAACCTACATTGCGGAAAATGATCGATGCCGCGAAATCCATGATCGCGGCGCGAACGCGCGGATAGGAAATCAGCTTGCGGCAGTCGATATAGACCGGGCTTGCGAGACCAGACGTGAAGGTGAACGGCTGCTCGGCGCGAAAGTGCACCGCCTCGATCTCCAGAAGCATGCGGGCGACCATCTGCGATATGGCAGTCCGGTCGGGAAAGGTGTTGGAGAACATGTCGTGGTCCTGTTCGTTGATCGGGCCTTTTCGCTAACAGCAATCTCCCGCCTGGGCCAGCCCGGCAATGACGAGATTCGTTTCCAGAAGAAAACGCACCGTCATTCCGCCCCCGCAAGGAAGGCGGAGAGGATATCCACACCGGCAAGGAAATCGTCGATCTCCATTGCTTCGTCCGGATTGTGCGAGCCATTGCGATTGCGCACGAACACCATGGCCGCGGGAACGCCGGCAGCGGCGAACACCGCTGCGTCGTGCCCGCCGCCGCTCGGCATGACGAAGGGCTCCTGTCCCACCTGACGCATGGCCTCTTCAAGGCCTGCGACGAGCCCCCTGTCGCAAAGCGCCGGCTCGACACGAAGCTCTTCGCCAAGCTCGAAACGCACCCGACGGTCGCGCTCGATCTCCTTCATTTCGCTTTTCAGAAGCGCGCGCATGTCGTCCAGCGTTTCCGGCTTCTGGCTGCGCATGTCGAGGCTGAAGGACACGCTGTCGGGAATGCGCGACATGGCGTGTTTCTCGGGATCCGTCGCCACGATGCCGCTTGTCAGAACCAGATCGTCACCCTTGTTGAGGATCGTCGTCCAGCTTTCATCGAGCCGCACCAGAAGATCTGCCATGGCCAGAACCGGATCGCGCCGGTAGGCCTTCGGCACCGCGCCGGAATGGCCGGCTTCGCCGTGGCAGGTGATGGAGCGGTAGCGGATATTGCCGCGAATGCCCGAGACGGCGGCGGCCGGAATGTTCTTGCCGATCAGGAGCGGTCCCTGCTCGATGTGGAGTTCGAGATAGGCCTCGATACGGCTCACATCCATCAGCGGCTTTTGCGCCCGGATATCTTCGACCGGCAGGCCGATATCGGCCATGTGCTCTTCGAGCGTGCGGCCATCGCCCTTGTGGGTTTCTTCAAGCTCCCGCTTTGAAAGCGTGCCGGTCAGCACCTTCGAGCCGATATAACACGGGCCGAACCACGCGCTTTCCTCACCGCGCATGGCAAGCACATGCACCGGCTTGGCAAAACGGCGGCCTTCGCGCCGGGCGCGGATCAGACAGATGAGCCCTGCGACAACACCGGCGAGCCCATCGAAATTGCCGCCGAAAGGCACGCTGTCCACATGGGAGCCGACGACGACGAAACGCTCGGCATCGCGATCCTCCGGCAGCGAGAAACGGGCGTTGCAGCCCGCATCGTACCAGACTGCCAGCCCCTCGGCCTTCGCAACGTCTTCAAGATATTTCAGCGTCCTGGTCTCGATGTCGGAGAAGGCCGGACGGCTAACGCCTTCGACATCTGGCGACAGGCGCGCAACATCGTCAAACAGGCGCGCGGCGAGCGCGTGATCCTGCGCCCGGACATCGGCGAAGGGAGCGGGCTGCGCGTTCATGGCGCCGCTTCCATGAAGACGACCGCCTCATCCTGCTCGCCATCGATCACGGTGCCGATCAGGTCTTTCACGGAGGAAAGCCCCTGGTTGGAGAGCCAGTCTTCCAGTCCATCGATCAGCGACAGCATGATCGTCGGGTGAATGAAGGTGGCTGTGCCCACCTGAACGGCGGATGCGCCAGCGATCAGATATTCGATCACGTCCTCAACCGTCGAAATGCCACCGCAGCCGATGACGGGGATGCTGGTCGCACGCGCACACTGATAGGCCATGCGCAGCGCGATCGGCTTCAGGCTCGGGCCGGACAGACCGCCCATCAGATTGCCGAGCTTGGGCCGGCGCGTGTTGATGTCGATGGCCATCGAGAGGATGGTGTTGGCTACCACCAGCGCATCGGCGCCGCCCTCTTCCGCAGCGCGCGCCACTTCAGAGGTCTCGCCCGTGTTGGGCGTGAGCTTCGCCCAGAGCGGCAGATCGGTCGCCGCGCGCAGCTTGCGCATCACGTCATGGGTGGAAGATGGACGGATGGCGAACGCCTTGCCGTCTTCCTCGATGTTGGGGCACGAAATGTTGACCTCGATGGCCGCGACGCCGGGCACGCTGACCTCGGAGCACAGGGTTGCGAATTCATCCGCCGTGTTGCCTGAGATCGAAACCACCAGCGGTGTTTCGTAATGGGCGTAGAACGGTACGACCTTCTCGATGAAGGCACCCACGCCCTTGCTCGGAATGCCGATGGAGTTCAGCATCGAACCATTCACCTCGCACACGCGCGGCGTCGGATTGCCGTCGCGCCAGCCACGGGTGATGGTCTTGGTCACATGCGCGCCAAGCCGGTCGAGATCGAACACCTCCGCCAGATCCTCGGAGAAGGTGCCGGATGCCGGCATGATCGGGTTCTTGAGTTTGAGCCCGGAAATATCGACCGAAAGATCTACCATGCGATCGCCTCCATCATGTCGAAGACGGGGCCTTCGCGGCATACCCTGAGATGCACCTGCCGGTCGCCGCGATTGAACGGGCGAACGCAGCAATGGCACATGCCGATGCCACAGGCCATCTGCTGCTCGAGCGCGATCTGGCCGGGTATGCCGTGCCGCTCGCCAATGGTCTGCAACAGTCGGAGCATGCGGTTGGAGCCGCAGGTGTAGAAAGCGTCGGCACGGCCGTCCGCGATCAGCCCCTCGATAACCTTTTCCAGATTGTCCAGATCCGACGTGCCTTCCGCATCGGTCAGCGTGATGACATCGGCACCAAGCGACGCGAAATAATCCGTCGACATCAGATAGTCGGGATGGCGCGCGCTGCATATCGCGGTCAGCCTGCGGCCAAGCCGGTTGGCCTCCAGCGCCAGCGGAGCAAGCGTGGCAAGGCCCACACCACGCGCCACCAGCACAAGATCCTGCCAGTCGTCGGCAATGGTGAAAGGCTCGCCGAGCGGTCCGAGAACATTCAGCCTGTCGCCCAGCGCCAGCGAGGCCAGCGCACGGGTGCCAGCACCCGTCACCTTGTAGAGGAAATGCAGCTCCCCCTTCTCGGGATAGAAGCCGTAAATGCTCATGGGCCGGCGCAGATAGGGCGTTTCGCCACCCGCCTGCGGGCACAGAAGATGAAAGAACTGCCCTGCACGGCAACGCTTCAGAATGTCATGCGGCGCTGCAAGAACCAGAAGACGATATTCGCCATTGACCGGCTCGTTGCTCTTGACTGAGAGCGGCAGCTCGAAAGCCTTGATTGACGGCACGTCGTCCATCGTTTCAATCCTTTCTGGCATTTCCGTCATCCGAACACGAGGTTCGGCAGGAAGGTGGAAATGTCGGGCACATAGGTGATGATCGCCAGAACGATGAGGTTCGCGATGATGAAGGGCCACAGCCCCGAAATGATCGTGAGAACCGGTTTCGACAGCGTCGAGGACGCCACGAAGATGTCGAGCCCGAAGGGCGGCGTGATCATGCCGATGGAAATGTTCAGCGTGACGATCATGCCGAAATGGACAGGATCGATGCCGAGCGCCGTGGCCACGGGATAGAGCGGCGGAACGAGGATCAAGAGCGCCGAATTCGGATCGATGAACATGCCGGCGATCAGGAAGCTGATGTTCACGATCAAAAGGAACATGATCGGGCCGGCGTGGATCGCGTCGAGAAATGCGGTGATTGCCGAAGGCACCTGCGCAAGGGTGATGAAGTAGGAGAGCAGGCCACCCATCGCCAGCAGGACAAAGATGATGGCGGTGGAGATGGCTGCACGCTCCGTGACGGCAAAAAGCTTGCGCCAGGTCAGTTCGCGGAAGATCACGCCTTCTACGAAGATGGCATAGACGACGCTCGCGGCCGCCGCCTCGGTGGGCGTGAAATAGCCACTGTATATGCCGCCAAGAATGATGAGCGGCATGCCGAGCGCCCAGCCGGCGTCCCGGATCGCGACGACGCGTTCTTTCCAGCTTGTGCGCGGACCGGGTTCAACGCCGGAGCGACGCGCCTCGATCGCCGCCATGATGGCGAAGGCAAGGCCGAGCACCAGCCCCACGGCAAGACCGCCGACAAAGAGTTTTGCAACGGAGGTGCCCGTCATCCAGCCATAGATGATGAAGGTGATGGACGGCGGAATGAGCAGCGCCGTCTCGGCGCTGGAAACGATCAGGCCGAGCGAGAATTTGTCGCTGAAACCGGCCTTGCGCATTTCCGGATAGACCATGCGCGCCATGGCCGCGACCGTGGCCGGAGCTGACCCGGAAACCGAGCCGAACGCCATGGAGCCGCCAATTGTTGTGTAGCCCATGCCGCCGCGCAGATGACCGACCAGCACCTTGACGAGGCCGGTGAGGCGGCGGGCAATCTGGCCCTCGCCCATCAGTTCGGCCGCCAGAATGAAGAAGGGAATGGCCAGAAGCGTCGTGTGGTTGATGCCGCCCAGAACCTTCTGGATGACCACCGGATCAGGCAGGTTGCCGTAGAAGAATTCCTTGATCATGAGCGCCGGCACGCCCAGCACGAGAAACATCTCGAAACCGAGGACCAGCAGCATGACCGCGACGATGATGACGAGTGCGAAAAGGATCATTATTCCTCCGACGCCTGTCCGGCGAAACGATCGATGCGGCCAAAGAAGCTGAGTGCAAATCGCAGCGCCATGAGCGAAAAGCCGATGGTGGGCGCGAGATAGATCCAGAAGACCGGGATGTTCAGCGTCGGGCTTTTCTGCCCCATGCCGAAAACGAATGCTGTCATCTGGTAGCCAAGCCAGACCAGATAGATGCAAAAGACGAAGCCGACCGCGTCGATGATCTTTCTCAGCGGCAGCCCTGTCGCCCGCGCAATGCGATCACGCCAGGTGTGCACGCCGGCGTGGCGACCCTTTTCAAGCGCGAGACCAACCGTGAGGAAAACGAGGAAGAGGCTCATCAACCGCACCGCTTCCTCGACCCAGGCGAACTCGGAGGCAAACGTGCCGCCGACCTGCCGGGCCAGCACATTGGCAAAGTAGAGCGCGACCATGGTCAGAAAGATGGAGACCGCCGCAACGCGCTCTGCAGTCCTGATGATGGCAAGTGCTTTCAACGTCTCGATCCTTGAAAAAAGGGAACCGTTGCCGGGCTCGCGGTGGAGCCCGGCACATGAAAGTCAATGCTTTGGTTCGGTAAGAGGCTGCGCTTACTGCGCGTTTGTTGCCTCATATTCCTTTTCGTAGATGGCGATCAGCTTCTCGCCTTCTTCACCTGCGCGCTCGATATAGGCAGCGCGTGCAGCCGGATACATCTTTTCGCGGAACGCAGCTTTCTCTTCCTCGCTCATTTCGCGAATTTCGATGTCGGATTTCTTGATCTCCTCAAGTGCTGCGGCAACGGCCTCGGCCTTGTGGTCGATCAGCTCGGGAATGACCTCGTTGAACGCATCGACGATGGTTTTCTGATGCTCTTCGGGAAGGCTCGCCCACCAGGCCGGGTTGAAGAGGATGACGTCTTCCATCGCACCATGGTCGGAAAGCACGAGGTGCTCCTGCACTTCATAGAACTTCATGCGCTGGATCGTGTCGAGGGGGTTTTCCTCGCCATCGACAACGCCGGTCTGAAGCGCGGTGTAAAGTTCGCCGAACGGCAGAGCGATCGCCGATGCGCCAAGCGAGTTGAACTGCTCGATGAGGATGTTGGAATCCATCACGCGGAACTTTTGGCCGGCAAAGTCTTCCAGGCTGGCGAGCGGCTTGGAAGAGGTGAAGTTCTTCTTGCCGTTCGGCCACAGGCCGATGCAGGTCACGCCGCGCGAATTGAAGCTATCACAAAGCGCCTCACCGAATGCGCCACCGCGGATCTTCTGGGCGGTCTCGTCATTGTCGGGAAGCAGGAACGGAATGTCCATGATGGAAACGGCGGGATTGAAGCCACCAAGAAAAGCGGCTGGCGCCACGGTCGCCTCAAGCGTGCCAAGCTGGACGCCTTCTGTCATTTCGCGCTGCTGGCCGAGCTGGCCCTGCGGGAAGATCTGGAATTCGACAGCACCGTCCGTGCGCTCATTGACCAGTTTGGCCACCTTCTCGAGATGAACATGACGCGACTGCTGCGTCGATTCCAGGTGACCGATCTTGGCCACGAAATCCGCTGCCCAGACGCCTGTCGCGAATGCCGCGCCAGCCACGCCCATCACGGTCGTTGCAGCCAGTTTCCGAATGAGATGTTTCATTGTTCCGCCTCCATTGCTTTTTTGAACAAGCAGACTACGAGCCCAGTTTTGGCCTGTCAACAAAATTCTCAAAATTGAGACGAATTGCTTTTTTGTCCCATTTATGAGCTTATGGTGCATATTTGAGCATACGCGTTGACAAGCCGACGCAGCGCACCCGATAACGGAAGGCACGGGAACTTGCGAGAAAAAAGCGTGTCACCAAACAGCACGTCACAGGGCGATCTGATCAGGTTCAGCGACATTGGCGCCCGCCTGCGTGCTTTTCGCCTTGGCAAGGGGCTTGCTCCCGAAGAACTGGCCGAGAAGCTGGGCATCTCGCGCGCCGCGCTCTATCGCGCCGAAAAAGGCGAAATCCGCAAGATCGAGATGCTCACCAGCATCGCGGATGTGCTGGGCGTCTCGTTGCCCAGTCTCATGGGTGTTGGCGTGGAATATGTGTCGAGCGCCATCGCCTTTTTCGAGCGCATGCGTCAGCTCGAGGACGACTGCCAGCAGGTGATCGGCCTGTTCAGCCCGGTCTCCTACCTCCTGACCTCGGACGCCTATGACGATGCACTGCAGGAGGTGCTGCGCGAATCCGTTCCGGCCGAGGTAGACCCGGACGGCACTTCGGGAGAGGTGGTGGACGGGCTGATCGATATCCTGCGTGCACGCAAGAAGGCGTTTCGTCTGCGCCGGCCGCTGATCGTGAGCCTTATTGCCTCGGCGGACCTGGAAGGGTTCTTGCTGCACGGCTTGATCGGTCGACATGATCTCCCGCCAGATGTCGTGCATAAACGTCGCCTCCAGGCACGCCGGGAGGCCGAGTACATCCTCACCATGCTGCGGGAACAGCCGATCGGCATTCAGATCGGCATCGTGCGCGAGCCCGTGCCTGCAACCAGTTTCCAGATCTTCCGCCAGCAGGACCGCTCTGTGCTGGCGATCAGCCCCTTCCGGCTCGGTGAACAGCCAAACATCCGTGTCGGCGTGGCGCTCATCACCTCGGCGCCCGAAGCCATGACCCTGCATGAAGACATTGCCGAACGCCTTTGGGGCGATGCATTGAAAGGTGATGAAGCGGTCAGCTATCTCGAGACGATGATCGAGAAATACGCCATCCCCGCCGAAGGCTGAGAGGGTCCCGGCCACGCCGGTCACCGCATTGTAATATTGCTGCAACAAATCTGTCAGCTGCCCGACACAGGGCGGTGATACCCGCTGTGCAACGGCCATTCGGTCCGAAAAACACACGACAACAGCGGGGCAATCATGCTGAAATTCATCGTCATGAGCGACATTCACCTCTCGCCGGAAGGTGTCGCCACCAACGGGCTGGACACGACCAGGCGTCTCCAGGCAGCCATCGACAGCGCCAACACCAACCATGGGGATGCGGATTTCTGCATCTTCGCCGGCGACCTTGCAGACCGCGGCGAGGTGCCCGCCTATGAGATTCTCGACCGGATGATCGACCAGCTCGAGATGCCGGTCGTGCTCACGCTCGGAAACCACGACCACCGCGACCGGTTCAAGCAGGTGTTCGGCACCCTGCACGATGATGAGAACGGCCATATCCAGAAGGCCGTCGACGTGAAGGGATATCGCGTCATCGTCATCGATTCCTCCGAGCCGGAAATCGTCAGCGGCGTGTTGTGCGAAACGCGCCTTTCATGGCTCGCCACCCGCCTCGAAGAAGCCAAGGACCGGCCGGTCATCATCGTCATGCACCATCATGCAAACGATCTTCACATGCCCGTGGACCAGATCAAGCTGCAGGAATCGGAGCGCTTTCTCGATGTCCTGAAGACGCACCCCGACATTCGTCAGGTGATGGCCGGCCACGTGCACCGGCAGACGACGGGCCTGTGGCACGGCATGCCCCTGACCACGATTTCCGGCAACCACTACGATGTCAACGCACATCTGCCGGGCATGCCGGGTGAGCCGCTGCGGCTCGATGGCCCAGCTCAGTACGCAGTGGTTCTGGCCGATGAGCACAGCACGCTCGTGCACTTCCACGATTACATTCACCGCCACGCGGAAATGGCCGACGGCCTCTTTGGAAAACGCCACAAACACGCGGAAGACAATGCTGAGCGCGAAAAAGTTGCCGGCTAACCATTAAACCGGGCGCTTTCAAATAAGTTTCATTTTGCGGTCACCCAACTGTCAAGACGCACCGATAGGCCAAGGCGCGACCGGTGCTGGTGCCGGCGACCGCTTCTTTCCATCCAAGGGAACCAAGATGCAAAAGACACTCATCGCAAGCACGCTCGCGCTGCTGGCACTGACGACATCGGCAATGGCCGAAAGGGTCAAGTTCGAATACTGGTACGGTCTCACCGGTCAGTTAGGTGAACAGGTTCAGGCCACCTGCGACCGCTTCAACGCTTCGCAGGACAAGTACGAGATTTCCTGCGTCAGCCAGGGCGACTATGCCACGGCCCTGCAAAACACCATCGCCGCCTTCCGCGCCAAAAAGCATCCGACCATCGTGCAGGGAGTCGAGGTCTCGGCACCCGACCTGATGCTTTCGGGGCAGGTGTATCCAGCTTACAAGCTGATGGAAGATCACGGGATCGACATCGACTGGGACTCCTATTTCCCGGGCATCGCCAACTACTACGCCGACTCTGAGGGCCGCCTCTGGTCCATGCCGTTCAACTCCTCCACGGCGATGATGTACTGGAACGTCGACGCCTACAAATCCATCGGCCGCGACGAAGCACCGAAAACCTGGGAAGAGTATGAGCAGATCCTGCGCGAGCTGAAAGAAGCCGGCAGCGCCTGCCCTGCCGGTTACGCGCCTTCCTCATGGGTGGATCTGGAGCAGTTCTCCATGGTCCATGGTGAGCCGATCGCCACGAAGAACAATGGCTATGACGGCCTCGACGCGGAAGTGGTGTTCAACACCACGCTTCATGCCAAACACATGAAGGACATCAAGCGCTGGATCGACGAGGGCCTTCTGGTCATCAAGACCCGCGAAACCGGCCCTCTCCACCCGCGATGCCTTCGCCGCCGGCGAGTGCGCGCACTTCTTCGGCTCCATCGCAAGCCATCAGGCCGTCACGGAGCAGGTCGGCGAGGGTTTCCTCTGGGACGTGGCCATGCTGCCTGTTTATGAGGGCACGGAGCGCAAGAACTCGGTCGTGGGCGGTGCATCGCTCTGGACGCTTTCCGGCAAGACCGAAGAGCAGTATCGCGGCGCGGCCGAATATTTCAAATTCCTTGCCGAACCCGAATCCGCCGAGTTCTGGAGCACGGTGACAGGCTATATCCCGGTGACCGACGAAGGTTTCGACTATCTCGTCAAGAAGGGCTTTTATGACGAGCGCCCTTACAAGGGCCGCGAGAAGGCCATTGAATCGCTCACCTACACGCCGGTCACCCCGCTGACCCGCGGCATCCGCCTCGGCAATTTCGTGCAGATCCGCGCCGAGTGGACCTCGCAGATGCAGGCCGTTCTGAGCGGTCAGAAGACCCCTCAGGAAGCGCTGGACGACGCCGTCAAACGCTCCAACACGATGCTGCGCAAGTTCGAGCGCACCTACAAGGGCAAGACGCTGCCCTGAAGCAGGCCAACTCCAGCGCGCCGCGGCTCGATGAGCCGTGGCGCCTCCATTTCAGCCTGTCTCCGCAACCCCCGGAACGCCCATGCAAAAGCGCGCTTATTTCAAGGCCAACTGGCTGGCCTATCTCTTCATTGCCCCCCAGTTGCTGATCATCTTCGTGTTCTTCTACTGGCCGGCATCGCAGGCCATGTATTGGGCCTTCACCCTTGAGCAGCCCTTCGGCGGCGGCAATCAATGGGTCGGACTCGACAATTTCAAGGCGGTTTTCTCCGACGAGACCTATTGGGCCTCGATCTGGCGCAGCATCGTCTTTGCCGTGCTTTCGACCGGGCTTGCCATGTCCATCGCGCTGGTGCTGGCGCTCTTCGCCGACAGGCAATTGCGCGGCTATCGCTTCTTCCGCGTCGGCATGATCTGGCCCTATGCCATCGCGGCACCCGCCGCCGCGCTCGCGTTCCGCTTTCTCTTCAATCCGCAGTCGGGTGTCTTTGCCTATCTGAACACGCTGTCGCCTGGCCTGTGGAACCCCGCGCTCTCCGGCGTCGATGCCATGACCGCGATCATCATCACCCAGGCGTGGAAACAGGTCTCCTATTCCTTCATCTTCTTTCTGGCCGGGCTCCAGTCCATTCCGCGCTCGCTGATTGAAGCCGGTTCCATGGATGGCGCGCGTGTGATGCGCCGCATGGTCGACCTGCAGCTTCCGCTGCTCGCGCCGACCATCTTCTTCCTGCTGGTCATCAACATGACGGATTCCTTCACGGACTCCTTCGGCATCGTCGACATTCTGACCGAAGGCGGGCCCGCCCGTGCGACCGAGCTGATGGTCTACAAGATCTATGTGGATGGCTTTCAGGGGCTCGATTATTCCGGTGCCGCTGCGCAATCACTGGTTCTCATGGGACTCGTCATCCTCATGACCTTCTTCCAGTTCCGCTTCATCGAACGCCGCGTGCACTACACGTGAGGAGCAAGTCATGATCGAACGCACCCCCCTCCTCAACATCGTCACGCATGTGATCCTCATCGCCGGCGCCCTGCTTTTGATCATTCCAATCTGGCTCGCATTCGTCGCCGCCACGCTGACGGTGGCCGAGGTCAACTCGCCCAATGTGCACTACCTGCCGGGCGGCGAGTTGTGGAACAACCTCACCGCCGCATGGACCCGCGCCGAATTCGGCGTGAAGTTCATGAATTCGATGATCGTCGCCATCGCCGTCGTGATCGGAAAGGTGATCATTTCGGCCATCAGCGCCTTCTCCATCGTGTTCTTCAACTACCGCCTGCGCATGGTGTTTTTCTGGGTGATCTTCATCACCCTGATGCTGCCGCTGGAAGTGCGCATCGTGCCCACCTATTCGGTGGCCGCCAACGCGCTCTACCCGTTCCAGACCATCCTCGACGCCACCGGCATAAGCTGGCTTATCGCCCAGATCTCAGGCGTCGAGCTCTCGCTCGAATGGAACATGCTGAACTCCTATACGGGCCTGATCCTGCCGCTGGTAGCAACGGCGACCGGCACGTTTCTCTACCGCCAGTTCTTCCTCACCATTCCCGACGAACTGGTGGAAGCGGCCAAGATGGACGGCTCGGGTCCATTCCGCTTCTTTGTCGAGATACTGTTGCCCCTGTCGCGCACCAACATCGCGGCCCTTGCCACCATCATGTTCGTCTATGCGTGGAACCAGTATCTGTGGCCGCTGCTCATCATCACCGACCGGGCAAACTACTCCACCGTTGTGATGGAGCTGCGCCGCCTCATCCCCGGCCCTGACGCCATCGCCGACTGGAATGTCGCCATGGCCGGAACACTCATCGTCATGCTGCCGCCGCTGCTCGTCGTTGTCCTGATGCAACGCTGGTTCGTGCGCGGCCTCATCAGCACCGAAAAATAATTTCAGGAAAGGCTGTCATCATGGCCGATATCAACATTCGCAAGGTCGAAAAATTCTACGGCAAGAACCAGGTCGTTCACGGTGTCGACCTCGACATTCACGATGGCGAGTTCATCGTCATTCTCGGCCCTTCGGGCTGCGGGAAGTCCACACTTCTGCGCATGATCGCCGGGCTTGAGGAAATCAGCAACGGCGAGATCGCCATCGAGAACACAGTGGTCAACAGGCTCGAACCACGCGAGCGCGGCTGCGCCATGGTGTTTCAGAACTATGCGCTCTACCCGCACATGACCGTGGCGCAAAACATCGGCTACGCTCTGAAGGTCGGCGGCATGCGCAAGGCCGAACGGATGCAGAAGGTGGAAGCCACCGCAAAAAGCCTCGGTCTCGACCAGCTTCTCGACCGCAAGCCGGCACAGCTTTCGGGCGGTCAGCGCCAGCGCGTTGCCATGGGCCGCGCCATCGTCCGCGAGCCCAAAGTGTTCCTCTTCGACGAGCCGCTTTCCAATCTCGATGCCAAGCTGCGCGTACAGATGCGGCTGGAAATCCGCCGCCTGCACCGCGCGCTGAAAGCCACCTCCGTCTTCGTGACGCACGATCAGGTGGAGGCCATGTCGCTTGCCGACAGGCTGGTGGTGATGAATGCCGGCCGGATCGAGCAGGTCGGCACGCCCGAAGAGGTCTACCACGCGCCTGCCAGCGTCTATGTCGGTGGCTTCATCGGCTCGCCGGCGATGAACTTCCTGCCCTGCGGCGTCTCCGACGACGGAACCTTCGCTGTTATCGACAACACGAATTTCCGCCTTCCCATAGACCCCGGCATCGGCAAGACCATCGCCGGCCAGTCGGTCATCGTCGGCCTTCGACCCGAGGATCTGAAGATCGTGCCGGAAGCCAACGATCCGCATCTTCTGACCGTCGCCTTCGACTTCTCCGAGGAACAGGGCAGCGGCCGACTGATGCATGGCCGTCTCGCCGGACGTGACTTCGTGCTGCATTCCGCCGGGCGCAGGCACCCTTCACCGGGTACACCCTGCTCGCTCTCGATCGCGGCGGAAAGCGTTCATCTTTTTGACGCATCGTCCGAGAAACGCATCGTGGCAGAGAGCAACCCCGCCGCCCAACCCGTCACAGCCAGCCAGCCCACTCTTGCCGGAGCCATTCAATGAAGCTCGTCAGCTACAACATCCAGTATTCCAAGGGGAAGGACGAGCAGTTCAACCTCGACCGCATCGTCTCCGAGATCGAGGGTGCGGACCTGATCGCCCTGCAGGAAGTGGAAACTTACTTCCCCCGCACCGGGCTGGTGCATCAGGCGCAGGAGATCGGCGCGCGGCTGCCCGGTTATCACTGGGTGTATGGCCCCGGCATCGATATCGATGCCTCCATCGTCGGCGATGACGGCTCGATAACGCATCGCCGGCGGCAGGTCGGCAACATGGTGCTTTCGCGCTGGCCAATTCTTTCCTCCATGAACCATCTTCTGCCCAAGATGGCACTCACGAACCAGTATCACCAGCAGCGTGCGATGATTGAAACCGTGGTGGACACGGATACGGGGCCACTGCGTTTCTGCTCCGTGCATTTCGATCATATCGGCCCACAGACACGGCTGCCGCAGGTGCATCATGCGATGGACCTTCTCCTCAACGCGTCGCATCGTGGTTCGGCTTGGGGCGGAAAGATCGCCGGCGACTGGTATGAGATCCCGCCGCCGCCCGTGCCCGAGCGCACAATCGTGATGGGCGACTTCAACTTCACGCTCGACAGCGAGGAATATGCTCTGCTGATCGGCGACCGCTCCGAGAAGCATGGCCGCCTCGTGCAGGATGGCGGGTTCACCGATGCATGGGTCGCCGCCGGCAATGACGAAGATGAAGGCGTGAGCTTCATCGGTTCAGGCGAGCGGATCGACCATTGCGTGGTGAGCTCGAACATGGCCGCGAGCGTCAGGCGTGCATGGATCGACATGGATGCGCAGGGCTCCGACCACCAGCCCTTTTGGGTCGAGATCGAAGGCTAATCATTAACTGCGGGTGCCGGGCTCAGGCCGGCATCCGCGGCACACTGGCAAGCAGTTTTTGCGTATAGGGATGCGCGGGATTTGCAAGAATGTCAGCGGTCTTGCCACTTTCGACGACACGGCCCTTTTCCAGAATGACGATCTCCTCGCACAGCGCCGCGACAACCGCCAGGTCGTGCGAAACGAGCAGGATCGTCATTTCCTCCGAAAGCGCCTTGAGAAGATCGACGATGCGTGCACGCGTCGAGAGATCCAGCGCACTCACCGCTTCATCTGCAAGAATGAGCTGCGGACGCGCGACAATGGCGCGCGCAATGGCAATGCGTTGACGCTGACCGCCGGAAAACTCATGCGGATAGCGCTCGATGGCATCTGCCGGCAGGCCGACATCGTGGAGCGCTTTCTCGATCGCCTCCCGATGAGAGCCGGGAATGCCCAGCGCCCGCAAAGGCTCGGCAATGATGGACTGTACCTTCTGGCGCGGGTCGAGCGAGGAATAGGGATCCTGAAACACCGCCTGAACCGCCTTGCGATACCCGCGCATGAATGCACGGTCACGCGGGTCGAGCTCGGCCTCGCCGAACCGGATGTGCCCACCGGTCGGACGCGCCAGACCGAGCAGAAGCTTCAGGATCGTGGATTTGCCGGAGCCCGATTCCCCCACCAGACCGACATTCACGCCAGCGCGAAGGCTGAGCGAGACATCGTGCAGAACCTGTTGTTTGCGCGAGTAACCGAAGGACACATTGTCGAGTGAAATCAGGCTCATCATGCAGGCCCCAGCGCCTTGTCGAACGCGGTGGCCGCGTCGACCAGCGATCTTGTATATTCGTGTTTCGGTTCATCGAACACGGCATGCACCTCGCCCCGCTCGATCACCGCCCCACGCCGCAGCACGACGACATTTTCTGTCACGCGCGCCACCACCGGGAGATCGTGGCTGATGAAGAGAAGCGCCATGCCTTCCTCCCGCACCAGACCGGACAGGAGGTCGAGGATCTCCACCTGCGTTGTCACGTCGAGCGCCGTGGTGGGTTCGTCCGCGATCAGCAGTTTCGGGCGACAGGCGAGCGCCATGGCGATGGCCACACGCTGCCGCTGACCGCCGGAAATCTCATACGGATAGGATTTTGCGATCCGGTCGATGTCGGGCAGGGAAACACGCTCAAGCAGCGACCGCACCTCGCGCGCGACGGCTGCGCGGTCAACCGTTTCGCCCGCGCGGCGGTGCCGGCGGATGACCGGCTCGGCAACCTGCTTCCCAACCTTCATCAACGGGTTGAGCGCGGTAAGCGGCTCCTGAAACACGGTTGCTGCCGCCGCGCCACGCAGCGCAATCATCGCGTTTTCGGACGCTCCCACAACCTCGCTGCCGTCGAGCGTGACGGAGCCCTCGATCCGGAACCCACGCGGCAGAAGGCCGATGGTGGCGAGAGCGGTGAGCGATTTGCCTGACCCGGATTCGCCGATCAGGCCAAGGCGCTCACCCGGCGCGATGGAAAAGGAGACGTCGGAAACCAGCGTCTTGCCATCGGTGGTAAGCGTCAGGCCTTGAATGTCGAGAAGGCTCATTGCCGGCCCCTCCGGGTCGGATCGCCCGCATCGCGCAGGCCATCGGCCAGAAGGTTCATGCCAATCACCAGCGTGACGAGCGCGATGCCCGGCGCTATGGCCCCGAAGGGCGCGGTGTAGACTGTGCCCTGTGCCTCCTGAAGGAGACGGCCCCACGAGGCGTTGGGCGGCGGTGCTCCAAGGCCGAGATAGGACAGCGAAGCCTCTGCGATGACGGCGAGGCCGAACTGGAGCGCAAAGTTCACCGCCAGCATCGGCCAGATGTTGGGCAGGAGATGACGGAAGACAATGCTCGGCCAGGAGGCACCTGCCGTGCGCGCTGCCGTGATGTAATCCATCGAAAGAACGCGCTTGGCGAGAATGCGAGTGAGCCGCGCGACAATGGCCGAAATGGCAATGCCCAGCGCCAGCGTGGCCGAAAACAGGCTGGCGCTCTCGGTTGCCGCCACCACAAGCATGGCCAGAAGCAGCGTCGGAAACGCGATCAGAATGTCGAAGGCGGCGGCCAGAATGTCATCGAGATACCGCGTGGCGAAGGCCGACAGAACACCAAGCGTGACGCCGATCGTTGCAGCGATGGCCACCGCGCCGAAACCAACGATCAGCGCGATACGCGAGCCGATCATGATCTGCGTGAAGAGATCGCGCCCAAGACGGTCGGTGCCAGCCCAATGGGCAAGCGACGGTGCTTCGAGCCGCCCACCGGCCATGCCGGTAGGATCGTAGGGCGTCCACACCAGCGTGAGCAGCGCGACCGCGACATGCAGACCGACGAGAATAAGCCCCACGGTGAGCGTGAGCGAGCCACGACGGTTGGGCACTGTCGCCGTTTCCACCTGTCCGCTCATGAGCGTGCCCCCCGGCTGTCACGCAGTCTCGGGTCGACCAGACGCTGACCGAGATCGGCAAGAAAGCCGATCAGCAGAACGAGCAGTGTGGAGATGAAGAGCACGCCCTGAATGTTCGGATAGTCGCGCTGCTCGATGGCAAGCAGAAGCATGGAGCCGAGCCCCGGCAGGTTGAACACCCGCTCCACCACCACCGCGCCGAGAAGGGCGGTGGCCAGCTCGATGCCGAGGATCGACATGACCGGCACCGCGCCATTGCGGATGCCGTGGCGCACCAGCGCTTCGGAAAAGCCCGAGCCGAGCGCGCGCGCCGTACGCAGATAGTCGCTGCCGAGCACATCCTGCGTGGCCGATCGCACATAGCGCAAAAGCGAGGCGGACATGACGATGGCGATCGTGAGGATCGGCAGAAACAAGGTGCGCAGTGCTTCGACCGGCGTTTCCCAGCCGCGCGGCGGAAAGCCACCGGAGGGGAAGAGCCGCAGATTGACGGCAAACAGCGTGACCAGAAGAATGCCGACCCAAAAAACGGGAATGGCGATGCCGAGCTGCGAGACGACCGAGATGGCCGCGCCATACCAGCGATCGGCCTTCACTGCCGATAGAATGCCAAGCGGCACGGCAATCACCAGCGCCAGCATGAATGAGAGGACGGTAAGTGGCAGCGTGACGGCGAGCCGGTCCATTATCTCGGGCAGAACCGGCGTGCGGCTGACGAAGGACGTGCCAAGATCGAAACGCGCCAGACTCGTGATGAACTGGAGAAATTGCTGTGCAAGCGGCAGATCCGAGCCGACCTGCCGCCGCGCGGCTGCGATCTGCGCTTCGTCCGCGCCCACGGAAATCAACGAATTGGCAGGGTCTCCGGGCAAAAGCCTGAGCAGTATGAACAGAACCACACAGGCCGCCAGAAGCGAGAAGAAAAGAATGGCGAGCCGCCGGGCAATATAAACGAGGATAGGAACCTCCCTCAGGACAATTCCACACGAGGTGGAACCGTATGGCGGCTCGCCGGATCGGTTACTGAGCCTGCTTGACGATATCGTATGCGAAGAACTGCGAGTTCAGGCCATTGACCGGATACCCGCTGACCGACGCGGTCGATACCACAATCTGCGGATAGAGATAAAGCCATCCGCTGGCGGCATCCTCAGCGATGATGCGATTTGCCTCTTTCAGCTTTTCATCGCGCTCGGCTTCGGTGCTGCTGGCCTCTGCAGATGCGATCAGCTCCACCACTTTCGGGTTGTTGTAACCCCAGTAGAAATTTGGGTTGCCGTAAAACACGATGTCGCGGTGGTTGACATGCTCCTGCAGAGTCGCCTGGAAATCATGCGCCTGATAGATCTTCGTGTACCACTCATTGGCGGTGATGATGTTGATCTCCACCTTGATGCCGACCTTGGCCAGCTCGTTCTGAAGGAACTGGGCGACGATCGGATGCGGGTCGTAGTTCGGCGTGTCGAGCGTGAAGGTGAAGCCGTCCGCATAGCCCGCTTCCGCCAGAAGCGCCTTGGCGCTTTCCGGATCGTAGGGGTCGACGTCGGTGAGGTCGACATACCACGGGTCCGTCGGCGGCACGAAGGAGCCGATCAGCGTGCCGTAATCGCCCCAGATGGAGTTCAACAGTCGCTCGCGGTCGATGGCGCGAGCAACGGCCTTGCGCACCTTCACATTGTCGAAAGGCGCGACGCGGTCGTTATAGGCGAGCACTTCCTTGGTGGTGGACTGGCCATCGGTCACCACGAAAGACGGATTGTCCTGGAACTGCATCAGCGAATCCGGGCTCTGCACGCTGGTGATGATGTCCACCGCACCGGTCAGGAGCGCATTGTTGAGCGCGGTCGCCTCCTTGAAATAGGAGAAGGTCACGCCGCCGTTTTTCGGCTTCTCACCCCAGTAGTTTTCATAGGGCGAGAGCGTGATGCTGGAACCGCGCCGCCAGTTGTCGAGCTTGTAGGGGGCCGGTGCCGTCTTCGCTGGAGGTCAGGTCCTCGGCGGCATCGTTGACGATCCACACATAGGTCAGATTGTAGGGCAACGAGATGGAGCGCTCCTTCAAGGTGACAACAACGGTGTTGTCGTCCTTTGCCTCCACACTCTCGATGTTGGCCAGCGTCCGCTTGCGCGAGTTCTGCGATCCTTCCGCCGTGACGCGCTCGATGCTGTGTTTCACATCCGCCGCCGTCAGCGGGTCGCCGGAATGGAAGGTGACATCCGGCTGCAGCGTGAAGGTGTAGGTGAGCCCGTCCTCGCTCATCTCGAAACCGGAAACGAGCTTTTCCACCACGTCGCCATCGTCGGTGAGCTGGAACAGGCCCTCATAGACATTGCCGTTGAAGGCCTCGTTGATGCCCTGCCCGGCACCTGCCGTGTTGTCGAGGTTTTGCGGCTCGTAGAGCGAGCCGATGCGAATGACGGCGGAGGGGTCTGCATTGTCCTGCGCCATGGCGCCGGTCGCCCCCATTAAGGCGAAAGCCACACCAATCGTCAGGCTGCGAAAGCCCAGATCCGTCTCTTTCAGCGATGCTGTCATCTTGCGTGTCCTTTGCATATTCCAACCCGCGTGGTCACCCGGCCCATGGCCCTGGCCCCGCAGTTTCGTGGCTAATCTAACCGGCAAACACGATGACTGCGAGACATTTGAATCCCACAAAGAGCACAATGTTCGCACCGGACCAGCATATATGCCAGACCGGTGCGAAATTTATTCCTTCAGAACGCTATCTTGTAGAATGTGAACCGCGTGTCAGGCGCCGTAGGGAACCCAGATGTTCTTCACCTGAACGGCACGCCGCAGATAGTCTCGCCCGCGTCCCTCGGCATCATCGATCCAGTTCGGCATGCGGCCATTGTTGACCCAGGTCGACTTCAGGTTTCCGGCCGACGCCTTCTCGACCATGGCGCTTCCTTCCGCCGAGCCGAAATACCAGAGGGCTGCCACCTCATCGTGCTCGGCAAGCGTCTTCACCAGAAGATCGCGCTCGCCGGTGACGATGTTGACGACACCGCCTGGTACGTCGGACGTGTCCAGAACCTGATAGAAATCGCCGGCGATCAGCGGATGGCGCGCGGACGGCACGACCACCGCCCGGTTGCCCATGGCGATTGCCGGCAGAACAAGCGAAACCATGGAGAGAAGCGGTGCCTCATCCGGGCAGGCAATGCCCATCACGCCGAAGGGTTCGTTCATGGCAAGGGTCACATGCCGCGACTGGGTGGAGTGAACCGCGCCATCGAACTTGTCGGCCTGCGCCGCGTAATAGAAGATGCGACGCAGCGCCGTGTCGAACTCTTCGGTCGCCTTCTTGCCGCTCACGCCCGTGCTCTCGCACAGAAGCGCCTCCATGCCCTCGCGCCGCGCCTCCAGGTTTTCACCCAGATAGTAAAGCACCTGCGCGCGGTTGTGGCCGGTCGCGCCGGCCCAGCCGCCGGCCTTCGCCGCCGCCTCGACCGCATTGCGAATGTCCTTGCGATTGCCGATACCGGCCTGACCGATCAGCACACCGCCCTTGCCGGCGACCGAATAGACATAGCCGCCATCGGGCCGCGCCTGCTTGCCGCCGATATAGTTTTTCATGGTCCGGTCGATGCCCTCGACCAGTACCTTGCCCTCACCCGCCGGAGAAGCGGAGGGAACGAAAGCTTCCGATGTCTTGGGAGCGGAAAGCTTCTTTTCCCAGTCGGCGGCGAGATATTCGTAAAGCCCCTCGCGCGCGCCCTCGCGGCCAAAGCCGCTCTCGCGATAGCCGCCGAAGCCCGCGCCAGCATCGAGCATGTTGGTGCAGTTGATCCAGACAACGCCGGCTTTCACCCGCGCGGCGAGATCCAGTGCCACATTGATGTTCTCCGACCAGACGGAAGCGGCCAGCCCGTAGCGGCTGTTGTTGGCGAGTGCCGCGGCCTCGTCCGGCGTGCGGAAGGTCATGGAAGCGGCGATGGGGCCGAAGATTTCCACCTGGCAGACGGTCGCGGCAGGCTCGACATCGGTGAAAAAGCCGGGCGCGATGTAGTTTCCCTTTTCAGGCAGCGGCGCGGCAGCCTGCCAGAGCTGACCGCCTTCCTCGACACCTTTTGCCACCAGCGCGGAAATCCGCTCCACCTGAACCGGCGAAACGATGGCGCCCACATCCGTCGACTTGTCGAGCGGATCGCCAACGCGCAGCGTCTCAAGACGCGCCTTCAGCCTGGCATGAAAGCGCTCTGCGATGCCTTCCTGCACGATCAGGCGTGAACCGGCGCAGCACACCTCGCCCTGGTTGAACCAGATCGCGTCCACCACGCCTTCGACAGCCGCATCGATATCGGCATCCTCGAACACGATGAAAGGGGACTTGCCGCCCAGCTCCAGCGAAAGCTTCTTGCCGGAACCGGCGATCTGCTCGCGGATGACGCGGCCCACCTGCGTGGAGCCGGTGAACGCCACCTTGTCGACGCCCTCATGGCCGCAGACGGCGGCACCCGTTTCGCCGTCGCCCTGAACGATGTTGACCACACCGGCAGGCAAGCCGACCTCATGGCAAATCTCGGCAAAGGCGACCGCCGTCAGCGGCGTCAGGTCGGCGGGTTTCAGCACCACCGTGTTGCCGGCGGCCAGCGCCGGCGCGATCTTCCAGGCGAGCATCAACAGCGGAAAATTCCACGGGATCACCTGCCCGCACACACCCACCGGCGAGAAGCCGCGGAACTCGTCTTCCACCATCTCGGCCCATCCTGCATGGTGGTAGAAGTGGCGGGCAACCAGCGGAATGTCGATGTCGCGCGTCTCGCGCACCGGCTTGCCATTGTCCATGGTCTCAAGCACCGCAAGAAAACGCGAGCGTTTCTGCACATGGCGGGCAATGGCATAGAGATATTTTGCGCGTTCATGGCCGGAAAGCTTTGACCATTTGCCGAATGCACCACGCGCCGCTTTTACGGCGGCGTCCACATCCTCTACCGTGCCGCATGCGATCTCGGCCAGCTGCGACCCATCCGACGGATTGGAAACAGCAATCTGGCGCGCGCCCTTCGGTTTGACAAAGCGCCCATCGATGAAATGGCCGAAGGAGCGGCCATGGGTGTCGAGCCACGCAACAACATCGCCATTGGCTTCCGGAGAGGGGCCGTATTCCATGGTGCTCAGAATATCCTTGATGGAAGACATGTCTTGATTCCTCATGCGACCGCGTGACGGTTGGCGCTGGAATAGCGGCCGGTCACGTAGTGCTCCAATTGCCGTTCGATGTCGCCGAGAAGCGAGCTTGCGCCGATGCGGAACAGGTCCGGCTCCAGCCAGCGATTGCCCGCCTCCTCTTTCATGAGCGTCAGCCAGGCGAGTGCATCCTTGGCGGTCTTGAGGCCGCCCGCCGGCTTGAACCCGACGATCTGACCCGAATGTTCGCGATAGTCGCGCAGTGCCCGCACCATGGTCAGGCTCACCGGCAGTGTGGCGTTCACGCCTTCCTTGCCGGTCGAGGTCTTGATGAAGTCGGAGCCCGCCTGCATGGCGATCATCGAAGCGCGGTAGACATTGGTGAGCGTGCTGAGATCCCCCGTCGCCAGAATGGCTTTCAGATGCGCCGCGCCACAGGCCTCGCGCATCGCGGCAATCTCATCGTAAAGCGCGCTCCAGTTCTGGGTAAGCACATGTTCACGCGTGATCACGATGTCGATCTCATGCGCGCCCTCTTCGACCGCATAGCGGATCTCCGCCAGCCGCAGCGGCAGCGGCATAAGACCGGCGGGAAACCCGGTTGCAACCGAAGCAACGGGAATGTTGCTCCCTTCCAGCGCCTTGACCGCATGGCCAACCATGGTCGGATACACGCAGACGGCGCCAGTGGTGATGCCGGCATCGGCAAGGCCCAGCGCTTCCAGAATATCCTCGCGCACAGGGCGCCGCGCCTTGGCGCACAGCCGGCGCACACGGCCCGGCGTGTCGTCGCCGGCAAGCGTGGTGAGATCGATGCAGGTGATGGCTTTCACGAGCCAGGCAGCCTGATAGGCTTTCTTGACCGAGCGTCGCGCCGTCAGCGTGCCCGCCCGGCGCTCGGCCGCCGTGCGGTTGACGGTCACATCCTCAAACCATTCAGGCTTCAGTTGCGTGCCGGTGTTTCGGGCCAGAGCATCGGTCATTGCAGCGTCCGTGGTTTCGGTTTCCCCATTGAAACGGGGAAGCCTTCAATATGTTAGGATAAAAACATTATGATTGGATCGTTTCACAACAGAGACCTCGCTGTCAAGCATGGGAAACAGGATCCTCACGCCTTCTCCTTGTGCACTGTTTCGGCACATCATTCCCGGCAGCGCTGCGTTACCCCATGTCTTGCTTACCGATAGCCGGAAGTTCTAAACTGCGGTGATTGGCTCCGGAGCCCGCATCTGCCACGCCAGGCACGCGGTCTTCCGTGAAGGGAACGCGACCAGGGGCAGATGGCTCAATTCTCGCAGATTGAATTGCTACTACCCGAGTTGCGTGCCTATGCGCATTCGATATGCGGGCCCGGCGAAAGCCCCGAAGACCTCGTTCAGGATACGATCGAGCGTACCCTGCGCCACGCCACGCGACCGCAGCGGATCGATGAATTGCGGCCATGGATGTTTCGCGTCATCAGAAACCTTCTTTATGACGAGTTGAGAAAAAGACGTGTGCGCCGTGAATATATGGCCGTGCAAAAACGTCTCTGGGATGAGAGCGACGGCACCAGCAACCAGGGCCGCGATGTGCTGGTCCGTCTTGCTTTCGAGAAACTCCCTCCCGATACGCGGGAGATTCTGTTTCTCATAGACATCATGGGCTTCAAATATGCGGAAGCGGCTGAGGTTCTGGAGGTGCCTGTAGGCACGGTGATGAGCCGGATCAGCCGGGCGCGCAGGGAGCTTTTGCTCCGCGTCAACGGAAATGCCCGGAATGAAGGACAGGTAAAGAAGACCCCATGAACAGACTATCCGAAGAGGATCTGATCAATCTGAACGCTTTCCATGACGGGGAGATGGTGGAAGGACGCAGAGCCTTTGCACGACGGCTGGAGGCTGAGCCCGAACTGCGCTCCGCCCTTGCCGAAATCCGGCAGATTTCTGCCAGCCTGAAGGCCCTTCATCCAGGGAAATCACGCATACCGCCCGCAAAAAACGACAATCGCCAACGGCGCTGGTGGATTGCGTCTGCTCTCGCAGGGTCCATCGCATTGGCATATTTCTCCGGGGCATATTTCTTCGGAATGTCTGCGGATCGGCCGGAACCCGGCGGTCCAAGAACAGCCTTCGCTATTCACCAGAACTTTGCCGAACAGGTCTTTGTCTCGCGAAACGAAGTTTTCAACACGGTGGCTGGCCGACGCATCGCCGAGTTCCCGGATCTTTCTGCCGCCAACCTCACCCTTGTCGCCCTCCGGGACATGCCACGGGGAAGCGCCGCACATTTCGCAGGCAGAGAAGGCTGCAGGCTAACCGTCTTCTCCAGTGAAACACCCGTTTCCCCCACCGACGATCAGGCCGGGATGCAACGCGCGGACTGGTCGATCAACGCGCGTTTCTACACGATCATCGCAACCAGCATGGATGAAGGAAAATTTGCCGCCATAGCCACTTATCTGGAACAGGCCACGCGCCGGCTGGCGGAACCGAAGACCGTGGTTGCCCTGAGGCAGGCAACGGCACGCGCCACGTCCTGCGGCTGATGAAACCGGCTTTCGGTTGGCAGCGCGAGCTTCACCCTTCCAGAGGGTGAAGCTCATACCGGCCCATAATGTCAGTTGGCTGAGGGAAAGTTGGGGCGATCTTCGTTGTAGTGAGTCGCCAGATAGTCGAGTATCGCGGTCCTGTCAGGCTCCTCGATCTCATCCATTCCCTGCTCTTCAACCATCCATTCCAGCATCTCGTCCCAGCCCTCACGCGTGAGGCCCTGCTGCGCGATGATCATTTCGGAATGGCAGGCAGTGCATGCGTAGAAAGTCGTATCAACGCCTGGCGCCACCTTCAGATTGCCGAAGTCGCCCTCGATGGCCTGTTCATCGCCCTGGTCCGGTTCCGCCTCGGCGCTTGCCACTTTTTCGGCAGGCTTTTCCGTCTCTGCGGCGGCGCCAAACTCAATCGGAGCATCGGAAAACGTGTTCAGATAGCCGATCAGATCGATCCGCTCCTGCTCCTTCCTGAGACCCGCAAACGCCATCTTCGTTCCCTTGACCGCCGCTTTCGGCTTGAGCAGGAACGCGTCGAGCCGTTCGACGTCCCAGTTTCCGTCCAGCTTCTTGAATGCAGGCGAGTACTTGTATCCCTCGACCTGGCCGACAGGTCCGCCGACAATGCCAAAGAGGTTCGGACCGACCTTGTTTTTGCCGCCCTGCTCCACCGTGTGACACGCGGCACAGCGCTTGAACACCTTCTCACCCCTGGCGATATCGGCATCGGCAATCTGCGCGTCGGATACGGCCAGAGCCGGCGTGGCCAGAGTGAGAGCCGAAGCAATCAGCCCCAGCCGAAAGCTAGAGAGGAACATCCACAAATCTCCGTTTGGAAGGGAAAGCCGGCGCGGCCGGGAGACCGCACCGGAAAAAATGATTCACGCTCGATTGAGCTGCATTCTCAGCTGACCCGGACACCGACACGGTGCATCGTGTTGTTGAGATAGCCCTTCGGATTCCAGGCAAGAGCGAAAGGCTGCATCTCGCCTTCGCTGTCTGTCGCGCGGGCCCAGATCTCATAGTACCCGGCCTGCGGGAAGGTGACCTTTCCGCGCCAGTTCTGCCAGGCACCATCATTGACCGGATCATCCAGCTCGACAGTTTGCCAGGTGGTTCCGAAATCGATGGAAATGTCGAGCTTGCTGATCGACCGGTCGCCCGACCAGGCGTGGCCGCGCACTTCCGTTTCCATGCCGATCTCTGCGCCGTTTGCGGGGAAGGTAACCAGCGATTTCACCGGCATGCGTTCGATGATGACGAAATCCTCTTTCGGAACATCCTGCCCGGGCGCCACCGGGTAGGCCGGAACGCGATAGGAAGTTCCCGTCATCTTTGGCCCGTCATGGACCTGATCCCGCAGCTCGATCCGTGTGAGCCATTTGTGTGCGGTAGAGGCAGGCCAGCCCGGAACCACCAGCCGCAGCGGAGCGCCGTTCATGGGGTGCAGTGCTTCGCCATTCATCTCGAACGCGATCAGGACATTGTCTGTCATCGCCTTTTCGATGGGAAGACCGCGCGAAATCGGCAGTTTGTCCGCATTGCCCGACAGATGCGCATCGGCACCGTAATGGGCCGTGTAAACCACGCCCTCCTGCACGCCTGCCTTCTCAAGCACATCCTTCAGGCGCACGCCCGTCCATTCCGAACAGGCGACAGCGCCATAGGTCCACTGGTTTCCCTTTGCGGGAGGATCGAACGCGCTGCGTCCATTGCCACCGCATTCGAGCGTAAGCTGCATTGTCACAACCTCGAACTGCTCGCGCAGGTCGGCGATGCTAAGCTCCAGCTTGTTGTCGACGAAGCCATCAATGGTGAGCGTCCAGCCTTCCGGATCGACATTTTCCGGCGGAATGCCATTGTTGCGAATGAAATGGCGACTGATGGGGGTAACCGCATCGTCCAGCAATTCCGGCGGCGTCTCCGCATTGACCGGACGGTCATTGAGCAGGGTCAGCCCGTCTTTGCCTGCAAGGACATCGCTGTCCTGGGCAAAAGCCGCCGGCACGAGGCCTGCGGGCATGTTGCGATGAAACGGGATCGACGCACCGACCATTGCTGCCATGGTGGCAAGGCCCGTGTTCTTCAGAAAACCGCGGCGTCCCGCACTGACGACGTTTTCGCTGGCTTCCTCGGAATGATTGGGTTCGACAATACGCGACATCTAGGTTCCTCCCTCTGCGCTGGCGAATAGGCTGGCGGGCATGCTCGGAAACATGCTTCTGGGTAAAGACGTTCGGGGGGCAGGAATTATTCCAATTTTTTTCCGCGGCCCCGCAACACCTGATGCGATCTTAACGTATTGCTTATGAACTGTATGAGAAATTCCCGGTTAACGCGATCTGAAATGCAGTTCATGAGCCAAACAGTTGCAACACGCAAACACGTTGTCAGAGCCCAGCACCGGCCTCGCCAGCCGTCCACCATTGATCAGCCGCTCACCATTGAAAGGTGTTGCCGATTGCCACGTGTGTTCGGTGAAGGGCTCGGAAGCCTATATCGAACTGCCCCTTGTGGGAGCTGCCGAAGACCTGCGCACGACCGTGGGAAAGTTCATCGCGATCGAGACCGGGAAGCGCGAACTCCTTGCGGTCGTGACGGAAGTTTCGCTGAAGGCAGAGCAATCACCCGCACGCGCACAACCACGGGCTGTTGCACGCATCGACCTCGTGGGAGAAATTTCGAAGGATGAACGTGGTGCCCTGCGTTTCCGCAGGGGTGTCAGCGCCTATCCCGCGATCAACGATCGCGCGCGCATCATCGAGAGCGAACAGCTGCGCCTTATATTTCGTGGACACAAAACCACCTTTGCCGAGATCGGGCGTCTGCACAACGACACCAGCGTTCCCGCTTACGTCGACGTGGAGAACCTCGTCACGAAGCACTTTGCCGTTCTGGGATCGACAGGCGTCGGTAAATCGAGCGGGCTTGCCATCATTCTGCGGCAGGTGATCGAAAAATGGCCGGAGCTTCGCATCCTCATTCTCGATCAGCACAACGAATATGGAAAGATCTTCGGAGACAGGGCCAGCCTTGTGGGCGCGAAGAACCTGCGCCTTCCATTCTGGCTCTTTAATTTCGAGGAACTCTCAGATGTCCTCTATGCCGGAAAGCCGCCGATCGCCGCAGAGCAGGACATCCTTTCCGAGTTGATCCCGATTGCCAAAACCCAGTATCTCAGCCGGAAGCAGCTCGCGGACCGTCCAAGCGCACTGCGCAGGCTGGAACCGCGGCAGACCGGCTTCACCGCCGACACGCCGGTCCCCTACCTCATGCCGGATCTGCTTGCCCTGATCGACGAGCGCATGGGAAAGCTGGAAAACCGCTCTTCGCGCATGACGCACCACCGGTTGATCGGTCGGATCGAAACACTCAAAAACGATCCCCGCTATGCGTTCATGTTCGCAAACGCGACGCTTGGCGGAGACCCGATGGTTTCCATCCTCACCGAGCTTTTCCGCCTGGATGAAAGCGGCAAACCGGCCACGGTGGTTCAGCTTGCCAGCCTGCCGATCGAGGTCGTTGATGCGGTCGTGTGTGTCATTTCCAGACTGGCTTTCGATTTCGGCATGTGGAGCGACGGCGCAATGCCGCTCCTGCTTGTCTGCGAGGAAGCGCACCGCTTTGCAGCGGCAGATCCAACGGCGGGTTTCGTGCCCAGCAAGAATGCCCTCGCCCGCATCGCAAAGGAAGGGCGCAAATACGGTGTCTATCTCGGTCTCGTAACCCAGCGCCCGGCCGAACTCGACTCCACGATCATATCGCAATGCAACACGCTGTTCGCCATGCGTATGGCCAATGAACGCGATCAGGCGCTGCTCAAGTCGGCTGTCTCCGACGCGACCGCCAACCTGGTGGAGTTCGTTCCTTCGCTGGGCACGGGGGAGGTCGTCGGATTTGGCGAGGGAATGCCGCTGCCTGTCCAGTTCGTTTTCAATCGGCTCTCGGAAGATCTGCTGCCGAGAAGCGAAGCCAATGTGATTCTGCCACTTGGGTCGAGCGCAACGTCGCGGCGAGAATTCGTCAATGCGGTCGTGGAACGCTGGCGCGGTTCCATCATAAGCCAGCCCGCCGAGCAACAGGCGGCCGTCCCTGGTCGTGAGCCCCGGATCGATACACCCAAGCCGCCCGAACCCGCAGAAGACAAGATTGCCAAAGCGCTGCGGGAAGCCAGACGCGAATATCTCGGTCGCTAACGCGATGAAGCCAGCTTTCCCACCCAGCGTCAGTCTCGAAGAGGTGCTGGAAAACGCTCCATTCGCCTTCCGGGTCGCAAACGAAGGAGGAGAGCGGCTTTACGCAAATCTGCGCGCCAGGCAAACCGACATGCACCGTGCAGACGAACCGGAGCCCGGCATGCACTTCACGGCCCGGATCGGCCCCCAGAACCTGCATGTCAGTGTGGGATCCGAGCCCGGTCCGGATGCCGGTCCCGGTGAGGAGATTTTCAGACTGGCGTTCTTCGACGAGCTGACCGGCCCTGCCCAATCGGGCACTTCTGACCCGCACGATCAGTGCTGAACTGAAGGAACATGCAGACGGCTCGGCAGCATTGTTCCTCATCAATCTCGATGGACTGGCGCGCGCAAACGACTATTACGGGGCAGCGTTCACCGACAGGCTGATCGTGGCCGTTTCGGAGCGTCTGTCATCCTGTGCGCGAAGCTCGGATATTCTGGGATACCTTTCAAACGGCGTGTTTTGCATCTTCATGGCGGAGCCCGGTGGACTGGATCTTTCCATCCACGCGACCGGCATGCTCGAGCGCATCAAGGAGCCGTTCATCATCGACGGGGTCGAGACCTTCACGTCCGCGTCCATCGGCATCGCACGCTATGCACAGGACGGAGCCGGTTTCGATGAGCTTCTCGTCTCCGCGGATCAGGCGGTGCGCGCTGCAAGATCGGAGTCGCGCGGGAGGGTGGCGTTCAAACCGGCCATGCCCCTCCTGAGCGGTACCGACAAGATGAGCATAGAACAGCGCCTGCGCACGGCGCTTCGGGACCAGAAACTGTGCTGCGTCTATCAGCCCAAGGTCGACATCCACACGGGCGGCGTGGTCGGCGTGGAAACGCTGCTGCGCTGGAGAGACGACGACGGACAGCACCGTATTCTCGGTGATTTCGTCGCGCTCGCAACCCAGGCCGGCATCATCGATGCTGTCTCCGAACATGTCGCCAATGAGGTGATGGAGTCTCTCCCCCTCATCGATACGGCGTTTTCCCCCGACGCCTCGATCAGCTTCAACATCACGGCGCAACAATCGGTCAACCCGGTTTTCATGCGCAAGCTGCTCGAACTTCTGACATCCTACAGGCGCCCGGAACGTTTCATCATCGAGATCACGGAGGAAGCCTTTCTGGATGGCGACCTCTTCAGCGCCAACATCCTGCCGATGTTGCGCGAGACAGGCGTGCGCATTTCAATCGACGATTTCGGTGTTGGCTACTCCTCCCTCTCCGCACTCGCCGCGATTGCGGCGGACGAGCTGAAAATCGATCGTTCATTCGTCCAGAATGTCGACCAGCGCCCGCGCAGCCAGAGTGTCCTCAAGGCAATCGAATCTCTTGGCAACGCTCTCGGAATGCGTCTGGTGATCGAGGGCGTGGAGACGAAGGCCGAGGTGGATTATATCAGAAACCACACCGGTATCCGGATAGCCCAGGGCTACTATTTCGCCAGGCCGCTCGCACTGGTGGAGCCTGCAGTCCCCACAGCCACGGCGCCCGTCAACCGGCACATTCGGCCCACACGCGTTCATGCTCCCACCCGGTTTTCAAACACCCGCTGAGACCGCTTGAGACTCCGGTTGCTATCGGTCGTAGAAGACATCGACCAGGCCGAGCGAAACGGTCGGCACATAAGTTACCAGCAGAAGCACGAGCACCAGCACCGCAATGAACGGCAGATTTGTCCTGGTTGTGCTCCAGACATCCGTCTTGGCGATGGAACAGGACGTCACCAGCACGCTTGCCACCGGCGGTGTCTGCTGCCCGAGCGCGATGTTGAGCGTCAGGAGAATGCCAAACTGCACGGGATCGATACCCAGTTGATGCACCAGCGGCATGAAGATCGGCACGGTCAGAATGATCGCCGCCGCCCCATGCAGGATCATGCCGAGAAACAGCAGGAACACATTGATGATCATCAACACGACCAGCTTGTTGGTCGTGACTGCCGAAATGCCCTGCGCCAGCCGCTGCGGCAGCTCGGTTTCGGTGAGATAGAGCCCGAGCACGGCAGAGGTCGCGACAAGCAGCATGACCACCGCCGTCTGCACCACCCCTTCCACCAGCGCGTGATAGAGCCGGCCGAGGTCGATCTCGCGATAGATGAACACGCCGATAAACAGGGCGGTGACAACGGCTAGACCCGCACCTTCGGTCGCCGTCACCACTCCCCCGAAGATGCCACCGAGAATGATCACCGGAAGCACCAGCGCCCAGGCAGCATCCTTCGTGGTTTCCCACAGGCGCGGCAGGCTGAAACCCGCTTCGCGCGGCAGATCGTAGCGAACGGCAAAATAATAAGAGAGCGCCATCAACAGAAAGCCGCCGATCACGCCCGGCACGATGCCCGCTACGAAAAGCTGCACGATGGACGTGTCCGACAGCGCGCCATAAAGGATCATCGGGATGGATGGCGGAATGATGATTGCCAGCGACGCGGAAGACGAGGTGAGCGCGGCGGCAAAGCGCGGGCTGTAGCCACGCTTTTTCATGGCAGGAATCAGGACAGACCCCGTCGCGGCTACATCGGCGACGGCGGAACCCGAAATTTCGGCAAAGAACATTGAGACGCCGACATTCACCATGGCAAGCCCGCCGCGGATGAAGCCGATGAGCGCGGATACGAAGGCGATGAGGCGTGTGGAGATGCCGCCCGTGTTCATCAAAGCCCCGGCGAGAATGAAGAGCGGGATGGCAATCAGCGGAAAGCTGGTCGCGCCATCGAAGATGGAAAGCGCGGCGTTCAGAAATCCGAGATGCCCGTTGAGAAGCCACAGCCCGGCCAGTGCGCTTGCCAGGATCGAAACGGCAATCGGCAGGCCGATCGCAATCATCGCAAACATGGAGAACAGGATCAGGGCTTCGGTCATCGTGACGTCTCCGCGCGAACGCGCGACAGCTCTTCCTGTGCGCGGGCGATTTCGTTTTCAATCTCGACCGCTTCGTGGTCGATGCCGGCCTGCGCCGCACCCAGCCGTTGCGGCAGGGTCAGAAACCTTCCCGCTAACATCAAGCCGGCACTGACCGGCAGGATCGACTGGACAAAACTGCGCGGCACGAAACGCAGCGTGGTCATGCTCTCATTGCCAAAGATTTCAAGGATGGCCCATCCTGCCCACAGCATCGCGGCGAAAACCGAAACGAAGATCGCCTCGCCAAGCCAGAAAAGCACCATTCTCACGACTGGTGGCGCGCCAAGCAGGAGACCGTTGAAGCCCAGATGCGCATTGCGCAGCGTTGCCAGTGCAGCGCCGGAAAAGGTGATCCAGGCAAGTAGCACCGCTGCCACTTCGTCATACCAGATGAGCGAATTGCCCGAATATCGGAAGGCAACCCCGAGCACCACCACGCAGGAAAGCGCCAGAAGCAGTGTCAGCGTCACCACCTGCAGAAAAAGATCGAGCCAATGGGCAAGCCGTGCCATGTCGAGAAATCCCAAGCCGGGCGGAAAACGATTTGGTGGATAGCGGGGTGGCACTTCAAGGAAAGCACCACCCCCGTGGCGTCAGGAACCGTCGGCCAGCGACAGTACCTGATCGATCATCGCCTGTCCGTTCTCGACTTCTTTGGCGAATTTCTCATAAAGCGGCTTGGAGGCTTCCACGAATGCGGCGCGGTCCGCCTTGTTGACCTTCATGCCGCTTTTCTCAAGCTGCTTCAAAAGATCGTCATCCTTGGAGGCGCCTGTTTCCCGCGCCCAGCCGGCCACTTCCTGTGCCGTTTCGGCCAGCACCGTCTGGATCTCGGGGTCCAGTTTTTCAAACGCCGCGATCCCCACCGTCGGGTAGGCGGGCGAATAGACATGGCCGGAAAGCGACAGATATTCCTGCACTTCGTTCAGCTTGCCGGCGGCAATGTTGGTCAGGGGATTTTCCTGCCCGTCGATCACGCCCGTCTGCAGAGCGACAAACACTTCCGAAAAACCCATCGGCGTCGGGTTGGCGCCGTATTCCTTGAACATGGCCACCCGCCAGGATGAATTCGGTGTACGGATTTTCAGCCCACTCAGGTCTTCCGGCGTGTTGATCGGGCGTTCATTGTTGGTGATCTGCCGGAAACCGTTTTCCCAGATTGCGAGCGGCCGATAGCCCTGCGCCTCGGCAGCCGGCACCAGCACGTCCTTGAACAGGGTCTCATCGATCTTCTTCAGATGCGCACGGTCGGCCACCAGGAACGGCAGGTCGAAGATCGCATACTCGGCAGCGATGTCGGGCATGGTGGAAGACGGCAGCGTCAGATGCATGGTCCCGAGCTTGATCTTCTGCAGCATGTCCTTGTCTTTGCCGAGCTGGGAGCTGTCGAAGACCTTGACCACAGCCTTGCCATCGAGCTTTTCGTTGACGCGCCGTGCAAACTCGCTGGCCGTCTGCTCCTGCAGTGACCCCGTTGCCGCGCTGATCCCGAAAATGATCTCTTCCTGCGCCTGCGCCGCGCCGGTGCCCATGGCAGGCAGCAGCGCCGCCATGCAGAATGCTATGTGCTTCAGTTTCATGGTATTCCTCCCTCTGGTTTCTTCCGCGAAGCCCTCCCCGGCTCCGCATTCACTGTTGCCGGTCCGCCTAGCCCTGAGCCTCCTGATAACCGCGAATGGCGGCCTCCTCCTCGACAGCGCGTGAAGCAATCCGGTCGCCGAGCCTGCGGCCAAGCGCCAGCGCGTTGAACGACGCGCCGGTATCCGCAATGCCCTTGCCGGCGATGTCATAGGCCGTGCCATGGGCCGGCGTGACAATGGGAAACGGGTAGCCGGCAATCAACGTGACGCCGCGATCGAAGCCGAGCAGCTTCATCGCGATCTGCCCCTGGTCATGATACATGGTCATCACCGCATCGAACTCTCCCCTGATCGCCCGCACGAAGACCGTGTCCGAAGGGATCGGCCCCGTGACGGCCATCTGTTCTTCCTGCGCGCGCTGTACAGCCGGAAGCAGGATGTCCTCATCCTCCCAGCCGAAATTTCGCCCGTCTCCCGCATGCGGGTTGAGCGCGGCCACGCCAATGCGCGGGCGCTTGATGCCTGCCCCCTCCATCACCTCTTTTGTGAGTTTCAGGCTTTCATAGATCCGCTCTGCAGACAGCGTGTCGGCCACATCACGCAGAGGAATATGCGACGTGACGCGTGCGTTCCACACCTCGTCGAGAACGTTGAACTCACGACCACTGCGTTCTGCCTCGATGGTGGCATCGATAAAGCCGATTTCATCCACATAGTCGGCCTTGGCAAGCCGCATTGCATGCTTGTTGAACGGCGTGAAGAAAACCGCCTTCGCAAGGCCCGCCTTGCCAACGCGCAGCGCTGTCGCGAAATTCTCCAGCGCGGCGCGGCCACCCTTTATGCTGGCCTCGCCAAGCGGCACATCGTCCGGATCGCAATTGGCCATGTCCACGAGGACCGTGCCACCGGGAAGCTCGCGTTCCAGCGCTTCGCGCGACACAATCGGCAGGTCCAGTGTAACGCCAGCCTGGCGCGCGCCCAGCGCAAGAACACGCTGATCCCCGATAACGATCAGGTCGTCGCGATTGGCTTCCCCATCGGCGAGAATGCGGGCCGAAAGCTCCGGGCTGATGCCCGCCGGATCTCCAATCGCAAAGGCGATGCGTGACTGCTGCATTGTGTATTCCTTATTTTGTATACAAAATATACAATTGAAAATTCGCACGTCAACGCATCTTTTTGTAAGATCGGCAAATCCGGTTGATTCAGGAGACCCCGTTTGGAACTCAGCAGCCCATTCCCACTGGAAAGCGTGGCAATCGAAAAGCAGACGCTGCACGACCAGGTCGCGAACCGGATTCGCGATCTCATCATCGAAGGTCATCTGGCGCCCGGTACACGCATTGACGAAACGACGCTGGTGGAACAACTCGGCGTTTCGCGCACCCCCTTCCGCGAGGCGCTGCGCACACTGGCGGCGGAGGGGCTGATCATCATTCGCCCGTCAAAGGGCAGCGTGGTGCGCAAGCTCACTGCCCAGGACGTGTTCTCCATGCTGGAGCTGCTCTCGCATCTGGAGAAACTGGCGGGACAGCTCGTCTGTGAACGCGCAAGCGACACAGACATCGAGGGACTTCTCAAGCTTCACGAAGACATGCTGGAGCGCTACCGCGAAGGCGACCGCCTGCCCTATTACAAGCTCAATCAGGAGTTCCACTCGCGCGTGTCCCGGCTGGCAGGCAATGAATCGCTGCGCGAGGTTCAGGCCAATATTCAGGCGCGCCTCAAGCGCATCCGCTTCCTGGGAAACAGCAAGCCGGATTACTGGGCTTCGGCAGTGGCCGAGCATGAGCAGATGGCCGCAGCTCTGAAAAAACGCGACGGCGAAACCCTGGGCCAGGTCATGGCGACACATCTGATGAACACATGGGATCGTGTGAAGGACAATATCTAGCGAACCGACGCTGACTTCAGTCAAACGTCTTGCGCCAGCCAAGCCCTTCATCTGTGCCCGCACGCGGCCTGTACTCGGCACCGAAAAACCCGCCATATCCCTCGTCAAGCATGGTCGGCAAAAGACGCTCGAAGCAGATCTCGCCCTCGTCCGGCTCGGCGCGCGAGGGCACTGCGGCGATCTGCACGTGCCCGATCAGCGCGCGATGCGCGATAAACCGGTTGAGCAGATCGCCCTGCATGATCTGCGTGTGGTAGCAGTCGAACATGATTTTCAGATTGGCCGCGCCCACGCGGGCGATGACATCCGCCGCCTGCTCGACACGGGACAGGAAATAGCCGGGAACGTCGCGGTGATTGATTGGCTCGATCAGAATGCCGATGCCCTGCGCTGCCGCCACCGAACAGGCGTATGCGAGGTTTTCGGCGTATGCATTTTCCGCTGCAGGGCTTTCAGCCACCCTGCCCCCCATCACATGCACCGCACCAGCACCCACGGCTGCGGCATAAGCCACCGCCTCGTCGATCGCGGCACGGGCCTCATGCTCACGCCCCGGCAATGCCGCAAGGCCGAAGTCTCCCTCACGCTCTCCCTTTCGGGTGTTGAGACCGAGCAGAGGCAGGCCTGTTTCCTCAAGTGCCGCACGCAATTCTGCAGCCGGAACGGCATAAGGCCAGTGGCACTCGACGGCATCGAAACCGGCCGCATGCGCCCGCCGGACCGCATCCGGCAGGGAAAGCTCCGTCCACAAAAACCCGAGATTGGCGGAAAAACGCAGCATCACGACCACTCCACATCGAATTTCGTCACCACCTGATCGATCTGCTCCGGTGTCAGAAGACGCGGCGAAAGTCCGCGCGTGAGAAGCGCGAGACGCGCCGTCTCTTCCAGTTCCTCGATCGCCTGGCCGGCTGCCCGCAGGTCCTTGCCCGCCACCACCGGGCCGTGATTGGCCAGCATCACCGCCGAGCGTTTGCCTGCCAGTCCGCGGATCGCCTCTCCAATGGCCACGTCCCCCGGGATGAAATAGGGAAGCAGCTTCACCTTGCCGAGCTGCATGATGGAATAGGCCGTGAGCGGCGGGAAAAGATTGTCCGGGTCGACATCGGGAAGAAGCGACCAGGCGACCGAATGCGTCGAATGCAGATGCACGATCGCACCGGCCCCTGGAACGCGTCTCGTAAAACGCCTCGTGCAGGGGCATTTCCTTTGTCGGCTTGTCGCCATCCACATGCCGCCCCGCCGCATCGAAGCGGCTCAGCCGGGCCGGATCGAGCGTGCCGAGCGTCGAGCCCGTCGGCGTCACCAGCAATCCGCCGTCACTCGTGCGGGCGGAAACATTGCCGGTGGCGCCATGCGTCAGCCCGCGCGAATGAAGCGAGGCGGCGAGGCTGCACATCTCCTCCCTGAGCCGGCTTTCTTCACTCATGTTGCCTCTCCCTTCAACACATCCAGCGCCTTGATGAAAAACGCATCGTCACCGAAATTGCCGGATTTGAGCGCCACCCAGACAGGACGGCCGGCGACCTTCAGCCCCGGCACGCCCGGCGCAATCTGCGGGCCAACCTCAAGCGCCGAGCAGTCCAGCGCCTCAACAACCGCACCCGACGTCTCGCCGCCCGCCACCACAAGCCGCTCATATCCACCGGCGACAAGCTGCACGGCGGCCGCAGCAAAAAAACCCTCGAGGGCTGAAGCGACCTCCTCCCGCCCGAACGCAGCCTGCGCCGCGCACACCACTTCGGGATCTGCCGAGGAATAGACGAGCGGCGCGGCGCCTGCGTCCTGCGCCCCGATCCACGCCACCACTGCTTGCGGCGTCATTGCACCGGAGAGAACGGCCTCAGGCTCGATTCTGAGGGCGGGATGAAGCTTTGAGTATTCGGCAATCTGCCGGCGCGTCTGCCCCGAGCACGACCCCGAAAGGATGGCAGCCCGTCCAGACGAACCCTGCCAGACCTGCCCGGTCTGCTTCAGCAGGCCGGCTTCCCTGAAATTCGCCGCCAGTCCCAGCCCCAGCCCCGACCCGCCAGTCACGAGCTTCATGCCACGCACGGCAGTGCCGATGCGATAGAGATCCTCGTCGCAGACCGTGTCGACGACAATGCGTGTCTTCGCCGCCGCCGCCTCGCGGCCGAACGCATCGGAAATGGACGCCGACCCCTCGCGCACCACCTGCGCGGAGACATGACCCACGGCGCCATCCGTCTGCGGCGCGAGCCAGCGGCGAATGTCTGCATCGCGCATCGGTGTGAGCGGATGATGTTCCATACCACTCTCGTTGAGCAGGCGGTCATTCACGAAGAGATGCCCCTGGTAGACCGTCCTCCCCGTCGCCGGAAAAGCCGGACAGACAACCGTCTGCTCCGCGCCGAGACGTTCCATCAGCGCATCGATCACCGGGCCGATATTGCCCTCCGGCGTCGAATCGAAGGTCGAACAATACTTGAAGTATATCTGCCGCGCGCCCTGCTCCAGAAGCCAGTCGACCGCCTCAAGCGACTGGTGAACCGCATCCGCCACCGGAACCGTGCGCGACTTGAGTGCCACCACCCCAGCCTCCACGGCAGGATCGGCGGCCCCACGTGGAACACCGCAATACTGGATCGTCTTCATGCCACTTCTGGCCAGCATGTTGGCAAGATCGGAGGAGCCGGTAAAATCGTCCCCAATACAGCCGAGCAACATTCGCACCTCCTCCTTCGCGCATGCAACAAGGCTTAATGCGATAACGTATCCATAAAAGTCAATGCAGTTGAACGAGAGAGGCGCTGCGCGGTATACGAATGCACAAGGCACGTCAATTTCTCACAAGCCTACGTTGCTTCTGCTTGTTTTTCCTAAGAGATTCCGGTGCTCGGGACTCCAGCCCAAAAGCTCCTGAAATTCGCTACGGACACGATTTTTTGTGTATACATTAATCAACAAGAAGCTAGAATAGGCGCGCAATCAAGTATCCGGAGTCGACATGAGCAACAAACAGAAAGCCCCTTCCCTGCGCTCACGCGCGTGGTTCGACAATGCGGGCAATCCGGATATGACAGCGCTTTATCTTGAGCGCTACCTGAATTTCGGCCTGTCGCAGGAAGAGCTGCAGTCGGGCAAGCCCATCATCGGGATCGCACAGACCGGCTCCGACCTTTCCCCCTGCAACCGGCACCACCTCGAACTGGCCAAGCGCCTGCGCGAGGGCATCCGTGAGGCCGGCGGCATTGCCATCGAGTTTCCCGTTCATCCGATCCAGGAAACCGGAAAGCGCCCGACAGCGTCTCTCGACCGCAATCTTGCCTATCTCAGCCTTGTCGAAGTGCTTTACGGCTATCCGCTTGATGGCGTCGTATTGACCATCGGCTGCGACAAGACCACGCCTGCGCTGCTCATGGCGGCTGCCACGGTCAACATTCCGGCCATCGCGCTTTCGGTCGGTCCCATGCTCAATGGCTGGTTCCGGGGCGAGCGTACGGGCTCGGGCACCGTGGTCTGGAAAGCACGCGAGATGATGGCTGCCGGCGAGATCGACTATGAAGGTTTCGTGCGGCTGGTCGCCTCCTCCGCCCCCTCCACCGGCTATTGCAACACGATGGGCACGGCCACCACCATGAACTCGCTGGCCGAGGCGCTCGGTATGCAGTTGCCCGGCTCCGCCGCCATCCCCGCACCCTATCGCGACCGGCAGGAAATGGCGTATCGCACCGGCCTTCGCATCGTCGACATGGTGCATGAGGACATCAAGCCAAGCGACGTGATGACCCGCGACGCCTTCATCAATGCAATCCGCGTCAACTCGGCCATCGGCGGCTCCACCAACGCCCCTATCCACCTGACGGCTGTCGCCCGCCATCTGGGCGTGGAACTGTCCATCGACGACTGGCAGACCCATGGCGAAAGCGTGCCTCTTCTGGTGAACCTCCAGCCTGCGGGCGAATATCTGGGTGAGGACTATTACCACGCCGGCGGGGTGCCGGCGGTGGTCAATCAGCTCATGTCGGCCGGGCTCATCAACGAGGATGTCCTGACGGTCAACGGCAGAACCATCGGCGATAACTGTCGCGATGCCGCCATCGCTGACGAGAAGGTGATCCGTCCCTTCGCCGACCCGCTCAAGGAGAATGCGGGCTTCCGTGTGCTGAAGGGCAATCTCTTCAATTCCGCCATCATGAAACTCTCGGTCATCTCCGACGAATTCCGGGACCGCTATCTCTCGAATCCCGAAGATCCCATGGCCTTTGAGGGCCGCGCCATCGTGTTCGACGGGCCGGAGGATTATCATGCACGGATCGACGATCCGGCGCTCGCCATCGATGAGAAGAGCATCCTTTTCATGCGCGGTGCGGGCCCCATCGGCTATCCGGGCGCGGCGGAAGTGGTGAACATGCGCGCACCGGACTACCTCATCAAGCGCGGCATTACCTCTCTGCCGTGCATCGGCGACGGTCGCCAGTCCGGCACATCGGGCTCACCGTCCATCCTCAATGCCTCGCCGGAAGCTGCCGCCAATGGGGGGCTTGCGATCCTCAAAACCGGCGACCGCGTGCGCATCGATCTGAACAAATGCACCGCAAACATCCTCGCGCCCGATGAAGATCTGAACCAGCGCCGCGCCGAACTGGAAAAAGCCGGGGGTTATGCATATCCCGCGCACCAGACGCCCTGGCAGGAGATCCAGCGTGGGATGGTTGCCCAGCTGGAAGCCGGCATGGTGCTGGAACCCGCCGTCAACTATCAGCGGCTCGCACAGGGCGGAAAGGACGGCACCATGCCGCCCGTCCCGCGCGACAATCACTAGGGCCAGGCCCTGAAGGGAGGAGGAACCCGCATGCGCATCCTGATTATCGGAGCCGCCGGCATGGTCGGTCGCCGGCTGGCCGAAAAGCTGCTCTCCGATGGCAAGCTCGGCAGCGAGCGTATCGAAACCATTCACGCATTCGATGTGGTCGAAGCTCCGCTCGCCCCGGCCAATGGCATTCAGATCGATGCGCAGGCCGGCGATATCGCGGATGCAAAAACCGTCGAGGCACTGATCGCGCAAAAGCCCGATGTCATCTTCCATCTGGCCGCCATCGTTTCCGGGGAGGCGGAGGTTGCGTTCGAGAAGGGCTACAGCATCAACATGGATGGCACGCGTCATCTTCTCGAAGCCATCCGGCTTCTCGGCGATGATGGCGGAGCCCCCTATCGGCCCCGCCTCGTCTTCACCTCGTCCATAGCGGTCTTCGGCGCGCCGTTTCCCGACAGGATCGACGACGAGTTCTTCCGTGCCCCGCTCACCAGCTATGGAACACAGAAGGCCATCGGCGAGCTTCTTCTGGCCGACTACACGCGAAAAGGCTTCATAGACGGGATCGGCATTCGGCTGCCCACCATCGTCGTGCGGCCCGGCAAGCCCAACAAGGCCGCGTCCGGCTTCTTCTCCGGCATTATCCGCGAGCCGCTCGCCGGGCAGGATGCCATCCTGCCTGTGTCGGATGATGTGCGCCACTGGGTGGCGAGCCCGGATGCTGCGGTGGGTTTTCTGCTGCATGCGGGCACCATGGACCTGGCGCAGCTCGGGGATCGTCGCTCCCTCACTATGCCCGGCCTGTCGGTCACCATCGCGGAGATGATAGAGGCCCTGCGGCGTGTTGCGGGCGACGATGTGGTGGCCCGCATCAGGCGCGAACACGACCCGCAGATCGCTGCAATCGTCGCCGGCTGGCCGCGCGATTTCCGAGCTGATCGTGCAGAGCAGGCCGGTTTCAAAGCCGACAGTGATTTCGAAGCCATCATCCGCGCGCACATTGCCGATGAAGAGAGGCGCAACGCGACGAGCTGAAGAACCGCATCATGAATGCCCAACCGCCGTTCTCGCTTGTGAAGAACCGTTGCACGTCATTTGAAGCGCTTGGACATGCCAGCAAATATCTGCCAACCATCGGATCTGTGGTGATCCTCAAAGTGACGGGCCAATCAGGGAGGGCACGCTGAGCAAGGGCGAGAAAACGAAAGCGGCAGCACGAAATCGGGCAAAAAGCGATGGGCCCACAACGATGTCCCGCCCGCGCCCCAGCCTTCAGGGCATTGCCAAAATGCCCGCGCGCGACCGTGCCTATCATGAGCTGAAGTTCCGCATTCTGGAAGGCCGGCTGCCGCCGGGCACAACGCTTCTCGAAACCGAAGTCGCAAGCCTTCTCTCGCTCAGCCGCACTCCCGTGCGGGAGGCGCTCATCCGGCTTGAGGAAGACGGGCTTGTGGATGTGCGCCCGCGCCATGGCATAACGGTGAAGGCGCTGTCTGTTGAAGAGATCGAACAGATCTATCAGGTCTTTTCGACACTCGAGGTCAAGGCGGCGCAACTGACGGCCCGGCGCGGCATCACCACGGCAGACCATGACCGCCTGGACGGCATCCTGACCCAGATGGAACGCGCCTCGAAACGCGGAGACATCGAGGCGTGGTCCGAACTCGACGACGAGTTCCACTCCGAACTTGTCGGCCTGTGTGGAAATCCGCGCCTGCAGGCCATGCTGCGCCAGCTCTGGGACCTGCAGTACCACGCGCGACGCGCGATCACAAAACTGCGCCCCCTGCCAATCGTTTCGGATCGCGAGCACCGCGCCATCCTCGCCGCCATCGCAGCCGGCAACGAGGAAGAGGCAACGCGCCTCCATCAGCAGCACCGCGACCGCGCGGACGAGCAACTCGTCTCGCTCCTGCGTCAGAAAACGACCTTCCCGACGAAAGCATGAAACCGGTCAATGCTTCATTGCCCGGTCGACGCTTCACTGCAACGACAGGATCCCCACCGGAAACTCCACAATGTATACATTGTGCTTTTGGAATGACTGTGCAATGAAGATGACAGGTGGAGAATGAGGAGGGGGCTTCAATGAACCATATCGATCTGGCCGGGCGGCGCGCCATCATCACCGGCGGAGCTCAGGGTATCGGGCTGGCCACGGCCGAGCGTTTCCTGGCGAGCGGCGCCGAGGTGATCCTCTGGGACATCAATGCCCAGCCCCTCGAAGAAGCATCCGAAAAGCTCGGTGCGAAGGCAAGCGGGCGTGTCGTTGAACTGACGGACGAACGCGCGGTAAACGACGCCGCGGGCGAGGCCGGCGCTATCGACATTCTCGTCAACAATGCCGGCATCACCGGCGGCAATGGCAAGACCTGGGAATTGACGCCGGATATCTGGCGCCGCACCGTCGAGGTCAATCTCGTCGCTCCCTATCTCACCTGCCGCGCACTCGTGCCGGGCATGATCGAGCGCGGCTATGGCCGCATCGTCAATATCGCATCAATAGCCGGGAAAGAAGGCAATCCCAACGCCTCGCACTACTCCGCCTCCAAGGCTGGTTTGATCGGGCTGACCAAGTCGCTCGGCAAGGAGCTCGCGAAAACCGGCGTCATCGTCAACTGCCTCACCCCGGCAGCAGCCCGCACGCCGATCTTCGATCAGATGAGCCAGGAGCATATCGACTACATGCTCTCCAAAATTCCGCTTGAACGTTTTCTCGAACCGGCCGAAGCCGCAGCAATGATCGCATGGCTGGCGTCAGAGGAATGCTCGTTCACCACCGGCGGTGTCTTCGACATCTCGGGCGGCCGGGCCGTCTATTGATTGTAAAAACACAGAGGAAAAGAACATGAAGCTGTTGCGTTACGGTCCGGCGGGTCAGGAAAAACCGGGCATGCTCGCCGCCGATGGCACCCTGCGCGATCTTTCCGGAGTGGTTGACGATATTGCCGGCGATGTCATTTCGCCGGCGGGCCTCGACAAGCTGCGCACCATCGATCCGCAGACCCTTCCTGCCGTCGACGGCAATCCGCGCCTTGGGCCCTGTGTGGCGGGCCTTCAGAAAATCGTGTGCATCGGCCTCAATTATTCCGACCATGCCGCCGAAACGGGCGCCGAACCGCCGGAAGAGCCCATCGTTTTCGCCAAGGCGCTGAATGCCCTTTGCGGTCCCAATGACGATGTCGAACTGCCGCGCGGTTCAAAGGCACTCGACTGGGAGGTCGAGCTTGCCGTCATCATCGGCTCGAAGACCAAATATGTCAGCGAGGCCGATGCCATGGATCATGTCGCGGGCTTCGCCATCATGAACGACGTCTCCGAGCGCGACTTTCAGACAAAGCGCTCGGGCCAGTGGACCAAGGGCAAGAGCCACGACACGTTCGGCCCGCTCGGCCCCTGGCTCGTCACCCGCGATGAAGTGGCCGACCCGCACAATCTGGACATGTGGCTCGATGTGAATGGCGAGCGGCGCCAGACCGGCAACACCAACACGCTGATCTTCAACGTGCCACATGTGGTTTCCTATCTCTCGCAGTTCATGACGCTCATGCCCGGTGACGTGATTTCCACCGGCACACCGCCCGGCGTCGGCATGGGCATGAAGCCGCCGCAATACCTCAAGGCTGGCGATGTCATGACGCTCTCCATCGCCGGACTTGGCGAACAGCGCCAGACCGTCGTTCAGGCCTGAACCAAAAAACGGAGCCCGCCATGAGCATCAGGAACGTCACCGTCATCGGCACCGGCATCATGGGTGCCCCGATGGCACGAAACATTGCCAGGGCGGGCTTCAATCTTACTGTCTGGAACCGCACTCGCGCCAAGGCGGAGGCCCTTTCAGATGTCGCGACCGTCGCCGACGATCCTCGCTCGGCGGTCGCCAGCGCCGATGCCATCGTGACCATGGTCGACAATTCGCCCATCGTCACCCAAATCTATTTCGGCGAAAACGGCGTTGTGGAAGCCGCACCGAAGGGCGCACTTTTCATCGACATGTCGTCAATCCAGCCAGCGGTCGCGCGCGACCATGCCGCAGCACTTTCGAAATCCGGGCACCGGCATCTCGATGCGCCGGTCTCAGGTGGCGAAAAAGGTGCGATCGAGGCAACGCTCGCCATCATGGCCGGTGGCGAAGCCCCGGATTTTGCAGAGGCCCAAACGCTTCTCTCAGCCATGGGACGCGCGACCCATGTCGGCGTTCATGGCGCGGGTCAGGTCGCCAAGCTCGCCAATCAGGTGATCGTCGCCGTCACCATCGGTGCGGTGTCGGAGGCGATGCTTCTGGCGCAGGAGGGTGGCTGCAACCCCGCCGCGCTGCGCGATGCGCTGATGGGTGGATTTGCCACCTCCCGCATTCTGGAGTTGCATGGCGAACGCATGGTCGAGCGCAATTTCGTGCCGGGCGGCCCGCTCGAATTGCAGCTCAAGGATCTGGAAAATGCACTTGAGGTTGCCCGCGACGCCGGGCTCTCGCTTCCCTTGACGGAAAAAACGCGCGATGCGTTTCACACCCTCGCCCACGAAATGAAGATGGGGCGCCACGATCACGCCGCCTACCTTCTCTGGCTCGAGGCAATCAATCCGGGCAAGCGGCTGGGCACCGGCGAAACCAGCGCCCCACCGCTCAAGGCATAGCGATCAGGCGCTGCGCGCCGTCGAAGCGGGCTTCTCGGATACCGGGAAGATCACGTCATACGCCCAGTTGAACACGAAAGCGTAGACCAGGTAGAAGACCGCAAAAGACGCGTTGACAAACAATGCATCCACCACCGGCACATCGAGAAATAGCGCCGTGGTGGGCATGAGGGCCACCAGAAGCCCGCCTTCAAACAAAAGCGCGTGGACGACGCGAACGGGCACGGATTTGCGAACGCTGCCGGTTAGCCTTCGCATCGCGTGATCGAAGCCGAGATTATAAATGTAGTTCCACAGCGTGGCGATCGTGGCGCTCACGATGGCAACGACGCCCATGTCGAACATGGGCTTTCCGAACAACCAGGAAGCGGCTGGTGTGACAATCAAAAGCGCGATCAGCTCAAAGCTGATGGCATGACGAATACGATCTGCAGCGGTGCGCATTCTGCTCCCCGTCTGTTTCTCGGGCCGTCCCGACATGATTCCCGGAATGGGGGAGGTCGTCCTCGCTTTCGGTCGCAATATAGGTGTGCTGTGTTCTGTCGCAAGGGGGGAGCGAATTCCTGCGACTACTCCTCCTCGACCGAATCCCCCGGAAGCGTGACGCCTGGAAAAACCTTGATCACCGCACTGTCATCCCACTGGCCATAACCGGCCGCGCTTGCGGAGGCGAACATGGTGTAGGCCGTCGAGGCGAGCGGCAGGGGAAATTTCAGCGCGCGTCCCGTATCCGTCACAAGCCCGAGGTCCTTCACGAAAATATCGACCATGGATCGTGGTGTGTAGTCTCCATCCACCACGTGCCGCATGCGGTTTTCAAACATCCATGAATTGCCCGCCGCACTGGTCACGACCTCATACATGGTGTCGAGCGGGATGCCGGCCCCGTGCGGCCAGCGCCATGGCTTCGGCGCCTGCGGCGATATGCACGCCCGCAAGAAGCTGGTGGATGACCTTCACCGCCGCCCCGTCGCCAATCCGGTCTGAAATGCGAAAGACACGTTCCGCCACCGCATCCAGCACCGGAGCAAGCCGCTGGAACGCCTCCTCTGGCCCTGCCGCCATCACGGTCATCGCGCCCTCGCGCGCCTTGTCCGGTCCGCCCGAAACCGGCGCGTCGAGCATGATGTGCCCCGCCTGCTTCAGTTCCAGGCCAAATCGCCGTGCATCGTCCACTGACACGGTAGAGGAGATCATCACCGGCGTCCCGGCCGGCAGTTTGCCGGCAATCCCTGCCTCTCCGAAGAGGACGCTTTCCACCTGCTCCGCGTTGACAGTGAGGATCACCACAGCCTCGGCGCGGCAGGCAAAATCCAGCCCCTGCGGCCCCGTCTCTCTTGCGCCGGCATACTGAAGCTCCGCGCGGGCTTCACAGCGGGGGTCCACGCCGAAAACCTCGTGCCCGGCACGCACGAGCGACAATGCCGCCCCCATGCCCATCGACCCGAGGCCAATCACCATCACCCGCATCGCATGCTCCTGGAAATGAAAATTCTCATTCCTTCACCGCGCCCGTCATGGACGAGACGTAGTAATCGACGAAGAAAGAATAGAGGATGACGACCGGCAGCGAGCCAAGCAGCGCACCCGACATCAGCGCGCCCCACTCATAGATATCGCCACGCACCAGCTCCGTCAGCACACCGACAGGCACTGTCTTGTTTTCCGACGAGGAGATGAAGGTCAGCGCATAGATGAACTCGTTCCAGGACAGGGTGAACGCGAAGATGCCGGCCGAGATGAGACCGGGCACCGCCAGCGGCAGGATAACCTTGGTGAGGATCTGCCAGCGCGTCGCGCCATCCACCAGCGCGCTTTCCTCCAGTTCGAAGGGGATGCTGCGGAAATAGCCCATCAGAAGCCAGGTGCAGAACGGGATCAGAAAGGTCGGGTAGGTCAGGATCAGCGCGAGGCGTGAATCGAAGATCCCCACCTTGAACACGATGAACGCAAGCGGAATGAACAGGATGGAAGGCGGCACCAGATAGGCGAGAAAGATCATCAGCCCCGTCACCCGCGCCCCGGTGAACCGTACCCGCTCGATGGCATAGGCGGCAAAGACAGATGCTGCGAGCGAGATGAAGGTCGAGGCGAACGACACCAGCATCGTGTTCCACAGCCAGCCCGGATAAGACGTCTCGAACAGCAGGAATTTCACATGTTCGAGCGTCGGCTCGATCACCCAGAAGGGGCTGTAATTCTTGTAGTCGGTGAGTTGGTAATCCGGTTTGATGGCGGTGATCGCCATCCAGTAAAACGGAAAAAGCAACACGAAAACGAACACCGCGAGCGGCAGATAGACCGTCACGATCCGCCGCGGCAGCGTGTTGAACTGTTCCATGCCTTCGGAATCGTCGTGAAGGCCGGCCTGTTTTGTGTTCTGGGTAATCTCGCTCATGGCCGTCCTCCTCAGTCGCCGCCGCCCTGCTGCCATTTGCGGCGCTGCAATCCGAAGAAGGAGAACAGGATCGCCGCCAGCAGGAACGGGATCATCGCCACGGCAATCGCCGCGCCCTCGCCCAGTTGCCCGCCGGGAATGGCGCGCTGGAAGGAAAGCGTTGCCATGAGATGCGTGGCGTTGACCGGCCCGCCGCGCGTCAGCACATAGATGAGCTGAAAGTCGGTGAAGGTGAACAGCACCGAAAACGTCATCACCACGGCGATAATCGGCGTCAGAAGCGGCAGCGTGATCTTGGTGAAACGCTGCCACGAGGTCGCGCCGTCCAAGGCCGCCGCCTCATTGAGCGATTGCGGGATGGTCTGCAGGCCGGCCAGCAGCGAAATCGCCACAAACGGGATGCCACGCCAGACATTGGCTGCAATCACCGATGCCCGCGCCGTGTTCGGATCGCCAAGAAAATTGATCGGCTCGCTGATGACACCGAGGTTTATCAGCACGTAGGAAATGATCGAAAACTGGGAATCGTAAATCCACCAGAAGGCCAGCGCCGAAAGCACGGTCGGCACCACCCAGGGCAGAAGGATGATGGCGCGAAAAAACGTCTTGAACGGCAAATGCTGGTTCAGGATCAGCGCGAGCCAGAGCCCCAGCGCGAATTTAAGGATTGAAGCCACCACGGTGTAAAGCATGGTGTTGAAGACCGAGAGCCAGAAGACCGGATCGTCGAACAGCCAGATATAGTTTTCGAGCCCGACGAAAATGCCCTCGCGTCCGATCCGCGCATCGGTGAAGCCGAGCCATACACCCAGCCCCAGCGGATAGGTGAGAAAACACAGAAGAAACACCGCCGCCGGCAGCATGAACAGAAGCCCGAGCCCGTTGCGGCTTTCCAGAAACCATCCGAGGATCGAAGTTGAACGCGCGGGCCTGGCCTGCATGGGTCATCCTGCCTTTCTTGATACTGACCTGCATGAAGAAGCAGCGCCGGCGATTGGCCGGCGCTGCCTGTCCATCAGCGGTAGTAGCGCGCGATACGCCGCTCCGCGTTGGCAATGGCCTCTTCGGGCGTGCGTTGTCCGGTCACCGCTTCGGCAAACATGTCGACGAGAACATAGTCGGCCATCACACCCGCCGATGCCGGTCCGAGCGGGCCGGCATAACCGTTGGGCCGCAGCGATGCCGAAGCTTTGGCATAGGGCGCGTGCACCGGGTTCGAGGTCCACACCGGGTTGCTCTCGAATGCCTTCAGAGCCTGACAGCAATAGGCGCTCGCACCCTCCAGCCAGGCATTCATGCGGTCGGCCTGATACATGAAGGCGAGATAGGCCCTTGGCCGCCTGGGGATATTTGCAGTGGTTGAAGATCGAGAGCGTCGAGGTCTGGTGCAGTTCCACCGATTTGCCCACCGGCCCGACCGGCAGATTGGTGGTGCGGATGTCCTCGGCGATTTCCTTTAAGGCCTCATCCTTGGCGGCCGCATAGTAGAGCGAAACGCCGTTGGCCGTCAGCGACACCTCGCCGGCGAGGAAGGCGCGGTTGTTGTTGATGTCGAGCCAGCTTTCCGTTCCGGGAATGAAGGTCTCGTAAAGAGCCTTGGCGTATTCGATGGCTGCCCTGGTTTCGGGGCTGTTGATTGCCACCTCGCCGTTTTCATCCACCGTCATGCCGCCATGGCTCCACAGAAGCCAGTGCGCGTAGTTGTTGCCGTCACCGACGGCCTTGCCGTGCGGGAAACCGGCTGGCGTGCCATTGGCCTTCATCGCTTTGCACAGTTCCAGGAAACCGTCCGTATCCTGCGGAAATTCGCTGAAACCCGCCGCCTTCATGTGGCTGTCGCGATAGCAGACCGCATTGCCGATGGCGCAGAGGGGAATGGCGATGAACTTGTCGCCCTGCCGGGCATAGCCCTCAAGGCCGTCATACCAGCCGCCATGCTCCTCGCCGAGCGCATTGGCGAGATCCGTCACATCCACCAACTTGTCGGGATACTGGAACGGGTCGTCGAACCAGCTCATCACCATGTCGGGGCCCGATCCGACATTGGCCGCCACCGCCGCTTTCGGGCGCACGTCCTCCCAGCTTTCCTGGTCGATCCGCACCTCCACGCCCGTCGCCTCTGTGAAAGCGGCGGTGTTGGCGTTCCAGGCCTCCTCTTCGCCTGTCACGAAAGGCACCCAGCGCAGAAGGCGCAATGTCGCCCCTTCTTCCGGTTTGAACATCGATGCCGATGCCTGCGCCAGCGCATGTCTGGTTCCCAGCGTTCCCGCCAAAAGGCCACCGGCGGCAAGTCCCGCCGTGCCTGAAAGAAATCTCCTGCGATTGATCGTCATTGCACGTCTCCTCCTCAAATTTGCGAGCATCCTCCCGATGCCGCAAAGCGGTTGACTGCCGCATTAACGCCGGACGCCGAAACGTCCCGTCCTGACGCCGCCCTCCCCGGCCGCGCCAATCCGATCATGCCGAGAGTCTTTGTCCTCCCTGCGCATCGAAAAGATGGATTGCCTCCGGATCGATGGAGACCTTGAGCTCCTCTCCCGGTCCGGCCTTGATGCGTTCACGAAAGACGCAGGTCATTTCATTGCCATCGAGCTCGGCCACGACATGGGTTTCAGACCCCGTCGGCTCCACCACCTTCACACGCAGGGCGACATCGCCGCGCAGGTGGATCGCTTCGGGCCGGATTCCGCAGATGAGCTTCTGACCGGGCTTTGCCGTTCCGGCATTGGCAACCGCAATGCGTTGCCCCTGCCCGGTCACGAACATGCCGGGCTCACCCTCGGCCAGCATGCCCGGTGTCATGTTCATGGCGGGCGACCCGATAAAGCCCGCAACGAAGAGATTGGCCGGCCGATCATAGAGTTCGAGCGGCTCGCCCACCTGCTCGACAATGCCGTCATGCATGACGACGATCTTGTCGGCCATGGTCATCGCCTCGATCTGGTCATGGGTCACATAGACTGTCGTGGTCTTCAGCCGCTGGTGCAGGTTCTTGATTTCCGAGCGCATGGAAACGCGCAGTTTGGCATCCAGATTCGACAGTGGCTCGTCAAAGAGGAACACCTGCGGATTGCGCACGATAGCCCGCCCCATGGCGACACGCTGACGCTGACCGCCGGAAAGCTGGCGCGGATAGCGGTCGAGCAGATGCGTCAGACCAAGGATCTCCGCCGCCGGACGAACCTTCGCCTCGATGTCCGACTTGGACGCCCCTTTGAGCATGAGCGAGAACCCCATGTTCTCGGCCACGGTAATGTGCGGATAAAGCGCATAGTTCTGGAACACCATGGCGATGTCCCGTTCCTTGGGCGGAAGCGCGTTGACCACCCGGTCGCCGATCACGATGTCTCCGGAGGTGATGTGCTCCAGCCCCGCGAGCATGCGCAGCAGGGTCGACTTTCCACAGCCGGACGGTCCGACCAGAACGACGAACTGCCCTTCCTCGATATCCACCGAAACGCCATGCAGCACTTCCACCTGGCCAAACGCCTTGCGGACATCGCGAAACTTAACCGTGGCCATTAAGGCTCCTCCCTCCTTAATGTATTCATTAATGCATAGTGGCTGCATTCTTCCTCAAGCGCAACCGCCAAATTGGGACATAAGAGCCAGGTCGGAGACAACGGAGCGAACACAATAACGTATGCACAGATGCAGATCTTCTCATTCGGGAGCAAAGCCCACGGTTCCTGGAGCCATGGGACCTCAGCGGTCGGCTCTGGCAGGCGCTCAGCCGCTAAAGGAGGCCGCCAATCCGTCGGCGTCCTCGAGCAGACGCTCCCGATTCAGGAGGCCGGCATCTTCAAGCTTCTCGAAGTCGGGAAGGTCACGCAGCGTGTCGAACCCGAAGTGGGCGAGGAAGGCGGACGTGGTCACATAGGTATAGGGCGCACCCGGCTGCGGACTGCGCGGCCCGGAGGCGATGAAGTCGGCCCGGCGCAGCTTGCCGATCACGTCACGCGAAATCTCACGGGCAAAAAAACGCGACAGCTCGCCGCGCGTGATTGGCTGGAAATATCCGATCGCCATCAGCACCAGCGCTTCGCTTTCGCTGAGGCTGACCGCCTTTTCCGCGATACCAAATGCAGTGCGGATTGCATCCGCCATGGCCGGGCGGGTTCTGTGATGCCAGCCACCGGCGAGCTTCACCAGCTCATAGGGTCGGCTGACAAGCTCCGCACGGATGTCTTCGATCAGCAGATCGAGATTGCAGTCGCGACCAATCACCTGCGCAAGCGTCTGGCGCGTCACCGGTTCGGGGGCCGCAAAGATCACCGCCTCCACCCGCGCCATCCATTCACGCCAGCGCAGGTGAGGCGGAAGGTGTTCAAGCTCACGGTCGAACAGGGGGGCGGCTTCCTTTGCCCTGTTGTTGTGCCGACCGGATTGAACGCTCATGCCGTCAAACCTCGCAAGTGTCCCAAACGGTCCCCTCTCTGCCGTGCGCACATGGTATCGCACCGAGCCGGAAACACGACCCTTACCGCCACGCCCGGAGCGGTTCGAATCACGCTTCAACAATGGGCAAGCCGAACGGGTCTTTCAACGCAGGTGCAGCCGCTGACATGCGCCATCGACAGCTTTTCCCCGCTGTCCGACCCGCCACGGGAATTCCCGGAAACAGCATGAGGGAAAACAGTTCGATTTCGGATCATCAAATATTGCGACGCGACGTCCAAAGTGATTATGCAGCCTCGTGCAATTGACCATAAACGCCTCGGGCGTGACACACCCATTCCTCCGAATCCCGGATTGCCCGAAGCTGGTTTAAATTCGACAACCGCAGCAACAGGCCACTCCTCCAGATAGCAATCGACTGATCCATGAACCCACCTCGCGAACATTGGACCTCAAGAATGGGGTTCGTTCTGGCTGCCGCCGGATCGGCCGTTGGCCTTGGCAATGTCTGGCGTTTTCCCTACGTCACCGGAGAGAATGGCGGCGGCGCCTTCCTGCTGATCTATCTCGGCATCGTCTTTACGATCGGCGTTTCAGTGCTTGTGGCAGAGCTGATCATCGGTCGCTCGACTCAGCTTGATCCCGCAGGCGCTTTCAGGAAACTCGCTGGCGGAGCCTGGCCCCTGGCCGGCTATATGAGCATTTTCACTGCCTTCATAATCCTCTCTTTCTACTGTGTCATCGCCGGCTGGACACTGGCTTACACGGTCAAGTCTTTGACCGGATCTGTCCTGAATCCGGATACGGAGCAGGCTGGCAGCCTTTTCAACGCTTTCATCACCGATCCGTTTGAGCCGGTGCTTTACACCGCCCTCTTCCTATCCATCACCGTCTTCGTCGCACTTGGCGGCATTGCAAACGGCATCGAACGCGCAGCGCGCGTGCTCATGCCGGCGCTCTTTGCAATCCTCCTGGTGCTTGCCGCGCGCTCGATCACGCTCGATGGCGCAGCTGAAGGCATCACATTCTTCCTTGAGCCCGACTTCTCAAAAGTCACCTGGGCCACGTTTCTTGCCGCTCTCGGTCAGGCGTTCTTCTCCCTGTCGCTCGGCATGGGAGCGATGATCACCTATGGCTCCTACATGAACAGGCATGACGACATTGCGGGCTCCGCGTTGACCGTCACGCTGCTTGATGCCCTGGTGGCCTTCCTGGCCGGTCTCGTCATTCTGCCGGCGGTTTTCGCTTTCGGCGCCACCCCTTCGGCGGGACCGGGTCTGACCTTCATCACCCTCCCCTCCATCTTTGCGCAGATGCCCTTCGGCCATGTCTTTTCGGCCCTTTTCTTCGCTCTTCTGGCCATCGCTGCGCTCACCAGTTCGGTTGCTCTCCTTGAAGTTGTTATCGCCTATTTCGTGGATGAGAACGGTGCGAACCGGAAGAAGGTCGCCACCATCGCCGGCGCGGCCGTTTTTGTCCTGGCCGTGCCTGCCTCACTCAGTCTCGGCGTGATGTCCGGCTTCACCATCGGGGGAAACGTCCTGTTCGACGCCATGGACTACGTGACCAACAACATCACGCTGCCGCTCGGCGGCCTCCTCGTCGCTCTGCTGCTGGGCTGGGTTCTTCGGCATAAAGGCGAGGAAGAGTTTCTCGACGGCTCCACTTTGGCCCCTGCCCTTCTCGGTGCCTGGCGGTTTGTCATCCGCTATGCCGCTCCCGTCGCGATAACGCTGATCCTCATAAACGGCGTGGGCATCTTGTAGAGAAACTTGCGCCTGAAAACCGGTGCTTTCGCAACGGGTTGGGCTTGCGCGTTGATGTATGTCAATTTTGGATAGATTATTTGAATTCATTCATATAGCATATAAAGGATGGAGACGCGGGACCTTCAGACCTTTCTGGCTGTTGCCGAAACAGGGAGCATCACCAAGGCGGCGGTGCTGCTGGAGCGCTCGCAGCCGTCGGTCACCCGCACCATTCAGGAGCTTGAAGCAAAGCTCGGCTTTTCCCTTCTTCAACGCGCCGGCAGACGCGTCATGCTTTCCGATGAGGGCATTGCCTTCGAGGAAGAAGCCCGGCGCGTTCTCAATTCGCTGACCGGTCTTGCAGCGCGCGCGCGTGCCATTGCCACCGGCCGGGGCCGTACACTTCAAGTCGCCGCAACTTCCGCCATCGCAACCGGCGTCATACCCGCCGCGCTTTCCCGGTTCGCGGTCGAGAAACTGCCGCCTGAAATCCAGATCGCACAGTATCTGCCCAACCGGGTTGCCCAGGAAGTGGGTTCCGGCGGCGCCGAGCTTGGCTTTTCCAGCATGCCGCTGGACGTGCCCGGTCTCGAAGTCATGCGTCTTTATTGCGCCAATGATGTCGCCGCCCTGCCCGAAGGCGATCCGCTTGCCGACTATGACGTGGTGCCGCTTTCGGCCTTTTCCGGCCGCAGATTCGTGACCATGCTCGATCCGGGCCGCTTCCAGCGACAGGTCTCGCAGACGATGGAAATGCACGGCATCACGCCCGGTCCGCTGTTCCGCACCAATGTCTCCTATTCCGCACTCCGTCTCGTGCAGAAAACCGGCGTGGTTTCCATTGTCGATCCGGTCAGTGCCTACGGTGTGCAGCTGCCCGGCGTGGTTATCCGGCCAATCGATGTAGCAATCCCGTTCTACTGGGGCGCCGTCACCGCCTCATCACGCCCCCTGCGCCCACTCGTCACCCAGATGATCGAAGCCGTGGAAGCAGAAGCGCTCCGTCTCATTCCCGACCTGCAGATACTCGACCCCGCACGCAGTGCGCAGACAATTGACCGGCATGGTTCAGACAGTCCGGTCCCTCACCGAGGATCCGAATGACCAGTCACCCCCACACAACGCCCGGAGCCGCAGAAAGCCTGGATGCCCTGGAAAAGCGCATCCGCTTCGATCTCGACTGTCTCAACCTCCCATCGCCCAACTGGGTGCCCGAGCGGCATTCGGAGAAGGGAGAAAAGGTTCACGATGTGGTGGTGATCGGCGGTGGCATGTGCGGCCTCGTCGCAAGCTTCGCACTCCGCACCGGAGGCATCCGCAACATGCGCATCTTCGACCGCAACCCGGAAGGGTTTGAAGGTCCGTGGCTCACCTATGCCCGCATGGAGACACTGCGTTCGCCCAAGACCCTGCCCGGCCCGGCCTTTGGCATGGGGGCGCTTACCTTCCGCGCGTGGTACGAGGCACAGCATGGTGCAAACGCCTGGGAACGACTCGACAAGATCCCCCGTCCCATGTGGATGGAGTATCTCATCTGGTACCGGAAGGTGCTCGATCTCCCTGTCGAAAACGAGGTCGAGGTCACCCGTGTCACGCCGGAAGGCGAATTCCTGAGGCTTGAGCTGCGCGGTGCTGGCGCAAAGGTAAGCTCCGTCCTCACCCGCAAATTCGTGATGGCCACGGGCCGCGACGGCACCGGCCACCCCAACATTCCCGATTTCGTTTCCGGTCTGCCAAAAGATTTGTGGGCACACTCCTCGGAAGACATCGATTTCCCTTCTCTCAAGGACAAGCGCGTGGTCGTGATCGGCGTCGGCGCTTCGGCGGTCGACAACTCGGCCGAAGCGCTGGAAGCCGGCGCAAGGGAAGTGCGCCACCTCATTCGCCGCCGCGAAATGCCCACCATCAACAAGATGATGGGCATCGGCTCCTTCGGCTTCACATCAGGCTATGCCGCGCTGCCAGACGAGTGGCGCTGGCGCTTCATGCAGTATTCCTTCGTCACGCAGACACCTTCGCCGCGCGGTTCGACCATGCGTGTCAGTCGGCATGAAAACGCCTTTTTCCATTTCGGGCAGGGCATAGTCCGCGTCTGGAACGACGGCGACGAGGTTGTCATCGAAACCACGGCCGGAAAGACCGTTCGCACCGACTTTCTCATCCTCGGCACAGGTTTCACCGTCGATCCGCTGGCCCGCGCCGAACTGGGCGAGGCCGCTGGCGAGATCCTGCTTTGGCGCGACCGCTATACACCCCCGGCAGGCGAAGAAAGCCGCGAACTGGCGAACTTCCCCTACCTGAACGCCGATTTCTCTTTCCGCGAGCGCACGCCCGGCGCCGCCCCGTGGCTCTCCAGCATCTACTGCTTCAACTTTGGCGCATCCGCGAGCCTCGGCAAGGTTTCCGGCGACATTCCCGGCATCAGCGACGGCGCCCGCTGGCTCGCCTATTCGATCGCCGCAACGCTCTACGGCGAAGATGTCGAGACCCATTGGCAGGCGATGCTCGACTACGACAAACCCGAACTGCTCGGCGACGAATGGACCGAAACCGAGCTGGAAGACTGCGCAGCCATGGGCGCGCGCGAACCGACCTATCAGACTGGAGGCTGAACACCGCATGAGCGACCTTTCGCCCGACGACATCGTCATCACACAGGCCGGGATCGGCGCTGGCGGCTCTGTCCGCGAGGCCCTCGAAGGCCGCGCGGACATCATGGCCATGACGCAGGCAACCCATGATGCTGCCCTGAAACCCGGTGATGCCGGCGGCCTCTCCCATGGCGAACGCGCCGCACTCGCAGCGCGCGTCGCGCGGCTCAATGAAGACGAAACCCTTGCCGCCCATTACATGACACTGCTCGAAGAATCTGGTGCTGACGAAGCAATCGCAGCCATGGCCGACCCGGCTCATGACGGCGAAGGAAACGCCCGCCGCGCCGCAATCCTCGCCTACACCGATCTCGTTTCCACGCATCCGCGCGACACGACACCGGAAGATGTCGAAGCGCTCAAGAGCGCCGGCATTTCCGACGCCGACATCGTCAGGCTTTCCGAACTGAACGCATTCCTGGCCTATCAGATCCGTGTGATCGCCGGCCTCAAGCTGATGAGGGCGACGGCATGAGCACCATCATCCACGAGTTCACCACGAAGATTCCCGTCTGGCGTCCGCGCGTTCAGCCCGTCAGGCTGGACGAGGCCACGCCCGAACAGCTCGACGCGCTCAAGGTCACGCCTTCCAACACGAAGGTCTCCGACTATGTTCTGGTGCTCGCCAATGATGTCGAGACACTGAAAGTCCGCACCCCGCTTTTCAACGCGATCATGTATAATCGCGGCGGCATGGGCCGCGCGGAGCGCGAACTGAGCGCCGTTGGTGCCTCGGTGGTCAATCGCTGCGTCTATTGCGCCGCCGTCCATGCGAGCCGGTACAACCAGCTCACCAAGGACGAGCAGGTGATGGAGGCCATCTTCACCGATGGCGAGGAGGCCGAGCTTGATGAGCGCCAGAAGGCGATCTTCCTGTTTGCGGTCAAACTCTCCAAAGCGCCCAGCGAGGCGCGTGAAGAAGACATGCAGGCGCTGCGCGATGCCGGGCTCAGGGACGACGAGATTCTCGATCTCATCCTGTCGGCCTCGCTGTTCGGCTGGGCAAACCGGCTGATGCACACGCTGGGCGATCCGGTGGTCGAGTAAATTTTTTGGGGCTGACGTTTTGAGTAACGTGGAAAACAATCTGCGTGTGGGTATCGCCGGGGCCGGCGCCATCGCTTTCGGGGCCGCCGCCTTTCTTGAGCAGTCGGGCCACAGCCCGGTTCTCTGGTCGCCCTCCGGCGAACGCACGAAAAGACTGGCAGAAGGCGAACCGCTGATCGCCACCGGCGCCGTCGAGGGCACGTTCCATCCGGGCGTCGCGCAATCGGCCGAGGCGCTCGTGGCCGATGCAGACGTGATCCTCATCGCCCTGCCCGGCTACGGCCACAAGCACGTCTTCGATGCGATCGCACCCCATATCCGCTCCGATCAGGCGGTGATCATTTCCTCGCATGCCTCCTTCGGCGCGCTTTACCTGTCGAAGCTTCTGGCGGCTCGCGGGATCACCGTCCCCATCGTCGCATGGGGCACCACCGCCACCACAGGCCGCCAGCCGAGCCTCGTGGAAGCCAGCGTCAACACGGTGCGCAGCAAGATCGACCTCTGCACGGTTCCCGAAAGCCGGGCCAGCGAGGGTCTGGCGCTTTGCCAGCGCCTCTTCGGCGACCGTTTCGTGGAGCGTGACGGATTGCTCGCCATTGCACTCAGCAATTTGAACCCGCAAAACCATATGGGCATCGCCCTGTGCAACATGACCCGCATGGAGCATGGCGAAACCTGGAGCCAGGGCTTTAACGTCACGCCCAATGTAGGACGCCTGCTCGAAGCGCTCGACCGTGAGCGGCTGGCCATTGCCGAGGCGCTTGGCCTTTCGGTGCGCACCATCTTCGAGCATTTCCACCTGTCTTTCCATGTGCCGCAGGACACGGTCTCGGCCATGAACCAGAAAATGCACGAGGAGGGACGCGGCGGCACCGGTCCTGCCACGGCAGACAGCCGCTACGTCACCGAAGACGTACCCTATGGCCTGCTCATGACCGTGAAACTGGGCGAACTGACCGGATGTAATGCCAGTCTGCACCGATCCGGCGTGGAGATTTTCTCGGCCATGTATGGGCGTGATTTCTTTGCGGAGAACGAGCTTCTCGATGCACTGGCGCTGGACACGATGACACTCGAGGAACTGAAGACCCTGTGCCGTGAAGGCTATGGTTCGCTAACACAACCTGCTTGAGAAACAGGGCAACAACAGGAGCCGACAAGAGCTCCGTCGCAGATGCGCAAAGCACGTAAGACAGAAAACAACCGAAAGAGGGTTAGTACGATGACCAAATTCATCACCAACCGCAGACAATTCATCAAGAGCAGCGCCGCCGGCGCCGCCCTTGTCGCTGCTCCCGCCTATCTCCGCTCCACCGCCGCGCGCGCCTCGGGCGTCGTCAACGTGTGGACCTATGCCAACTTCATCCCCGATGATTTCAAGGCCGAGTTCGAGAAAGACACGGGGATCGAGATTCAGATCCGCCTCGTGGACGATCAGGGCAAGCAGTTCAACCTGCTCGCGGCCGAAGCGCCGAACCCGACCGCCGACATCGTCACCGTCGCCGGCCACCGTTTCCTCCAGTTCATCTCGGCCGATCTTCTGGCTCCGCTCGATACGGACCGCCTCGGGAACTGGAGCAACATCAACCCGATCTATTCGGAAAGCGACTGGGCCACGATCAACGGCAACAAATGGGGCGCGCCGATCCTTTCGGGTGCCGAAATCCTCGCCTACAACACCGAAGTCGTCAGCGAAGACGAAGTGAAGAGCTGGGACGTTCTCTTCTCGGACAAGTACAGCGGCCAGACAGCCTACACCATTCAGGACATGATGTCCGTTGTCATGCTCTACAAGGGCTATGACGGCAACATGGTTGCCTATATGGACGATCCGGAGAAGGCCGCAGAAATCGTCGCCGAAGCGCGTGATTTCCTCATCGAGAAAAAGCCGCATGTGCGCAAATATTACGATGCGGGTGCGGAAGTGCAGCAGATGTTCATCAATCAGGACATCGTCCTTGCCCACGCATGGAACGGCCCGATCGCCAAGCTCATCACCGATGGCTTCCCGGTCGACATGACCATTCCGAAGGAAGGCACCTATGGCTTCGTCTACACGCTGAACGTCGCCAACAACGCTCCCAATTCCGACAACGCCTACAAGCTTCTCGATGCGCTTCTGGCCAATCCGGAAGTGGGCGCAGAGATGACCAAGTCGTCGGGCTTCATCTCCACCTACAAGGGCGCCGATCAGTATCTCTCGGACATCGAGAAAAAGGCATCGTCCTTCACCGAGGAGGAGCTGGCAGGTCTGCAGTTCTTCCGCGCCGAGGCCAACGAGATGAAATACAAGCTCGTTGACCCGGCCGTGGAGCAGATCAAGGCCGCCTGATGCACGGGCAGCCGGGTGGAGGTTCTCTGCCCGGCCGCCATCATTTTCCCGAAATGCGTCCATGGGTCCTCGGATCCACGCGTTGAGAAGCACGAGCAACCGCATTCATGGCCCAAGCAGAGACCCAAAGGGCAGACCTTCAGGAACCATCCACGCCGGCAGGCAGGATGACGTTCTGGGGCGCGCTCATGAGGAACGGCGTATATCAGGCCGTTTCCACCACGCTGTTCAAGTCACAGCGCCGCCAGTTCTGGATTCTGGCAAGCCTGCCGCTGTTCTGGATATTTTTTGCCAATCTCGGCCCCATCGTCGAGATGTTCTGGATCGGGTTTCTGGACTCCTACCCGCCGAAAGTGGGCTATGAGCCGCAGTTCACGCTCGCGAACTGGGCAGCGTTCTTTCAGGACCGGGTGTTCATCATCCCGTTCTTCCGCACGCTCGCCTTCTCCTTCATCTTCACCGCGATCACGCTGCTCATCACCTATCCGGTGGCCTATTTCCTTGCCAAGCATGTGAGCCGCAAGAACCAGCTTCTGTTCCTGCTGCTCCTGCTCATCCCGTTCTGGGTGGGCGAGATCGTGCGCACCTACGCGATCATGATCCTGCTCGGCAACAATGGTGCGGTCAATCTGGCGCTGAAATCGCTCGGCCTCATCGAGCGCCCCATACCGTTTATGTATACGGGCTTCTCACTCGGTGTCGGCATCATCTATCTCACCGCGCTCTACATGCTTCTGCCGCTCTACTCGGCGCTGGAAAAGCTGCCCGACAACTACCTCGAAGCTGCAGCCGATCTCGGCGCGGGCGCGTGGACGCGCTTCCGGCGCATCACGCTGCCGCTTTCCAAGGAAGGCATCGCGTCGGGCTGCACCCTCGTCTTCCTGATTTCGACCGGCTACTACGCGACCCCCGTCCTTCTGGGCGGTCCCCGCTCGACCGTCTTTGCAGAAACAATTGCCGGCTTCTTCCACGTCGCCGGCGATCAGTGGCCCATGGGCGCGGCCTTCTCCTCGATCATGCTGATCGCGACGCTCGGCGTAACCGGCCTTTTCCTCAAGCTGATGGGCCGTGACGGAAAGGGGATGATGCGATGACCCGCAACACACGCATTCTGATGTCGGTCATCTACTGGGCCTTCATAGTCTATCTCTTCGTGCCGCTGGCGCTCATGGTCACAATGGGCTTCAAGGATTCGAAGTTCATCGGCTTCCCGATCCGCTCCTGGACACTCGAGTGGTATGCCACCGTCATACAGGACACGCAGGTCCTGTCGGTCTTCGGCTACTCGATGACCATCGCCATCGCCAGCACGGTCCTGTCCCTGATCATCGGCACATGGGTGGCCGTGTTTCTCGGTCCCAACCAGTTCCGGGGCAAGGCGATCATCTTCGCGCTTGCCTGCCTGCCGGCGGTCATCCCCGGCATCATCTCGGCGATCGCGCTGCGCATCTTCGCCCGTCTGATTGACATCGAACCGGGCATGTTCGCCATCATTCTCGGCCACACGGTGCACAATGTGCCCTTCGTGGCTCTGGTGGTGATGGCGCGTCTTTCGACCCAGCCGAAAAGCCATATCGAGGCCGCACGCGATCTCGGAGCCGACAGCATCGTCGCCTTCTTCCGCGTCACGCTGCCCTATCTGAAGCCCGCGCTGATCGGAGCCGGCATCTTCTGCATGCTCCTGTCCTTTGACGACTTCGTGCGCGCCTTCTTCCTCGGCGGCTACCAGCCGACGCTTCCGGTGCTGATCTTCGCCAAGCTGCGTTCGGGCATGTCGCCCGAGATCAACGCCATCTCCACCATCGTTCTCATCATGACCGCGATCCTTGGCCTGTGGGCCGAGCGTTCCATGCGGCGCCTGAACAAAGGTTCCTGACCATGACCGGCGAAAAGGACACCATCGTCCATATCGACAACGTCACCAAGCGCTTCGGCAATGTCATCGCGGTGGATCAACTGGACATGAAAATCATGGCCGGCGAGTTCGTCACCTTCCTCGGCCCTTCCGGCTGCGGCAAGTCGACGACCCTGCGCATGCTCGGCGGTTTTGAGACGCCCAGCGAGGGCCGCATCATGCTCGACGGGGTGGATGTGACCCGCCAGCCACCCAACCGGCGCGACGTCAACATGGTGTTTCAGGACTATGCGCTCTTCCCGCACATGACCGTGGGCCAGAACGTGTCCTTCGGGCTCGAACTCAAAGGCAAATCGCGCCCCGAGATCGAGCGCCGCATGGCGGAGCTGCTCGACTTCCTGCAGCTTTCCGGCTTCCGCGACCGCACGCCCGACCAGCTTTCCGGCGGCCAGCGCCAGCGCGTCGCGCTTGCCCGCGCGCTTGCCCCGGACCCAAAACTCCTGCTCTTGGACGAGCCACTCGGCGCGCTCGATGCCAAGCTGCGTGGCCAGGTGCAGATCGAACTGAAAGACATTCAGAAGCGCACCGGCAAGACCTTCTTCTTCGTCACCCACGACCAGGAAGAAGCGCTCACCATGTCCGACCGCATCGTCGTCATGAATGCCGGCCGCGTGGAGCAGTCCGGTACGCCGGAAGACCTCTATTTCCGTCCCGAAAGCCGTTTCGTGGCCGAGTTCATCGGCGAGACGAATTTGATCAACGGCACCGTGCGCGGCGTGGAGGAGAGCGCGGTCATTCTCGACTGGAACGGCCTTTCCGTCCGTGGTTCGGGCCATGGTCATCGTCCCGCCGCGGGCGAAAACGTCACCGCCTCGCTTCGCCTCGAAAACGTGACCTGCCACAACAAGAAGCCGGCAAATCAGAATGCCGTCGAGGGCAGGGTGATCAGCAAGCTGTTCAAAGGCAGCCGCACCTCGCTGGACATCCGCGTCGGTGAGCGCGAGGACAGTGTCATCCGCGCCTATATGGATGCAGGCAAGGCGGCTGAAATCGCTGATGACCAGCTCTGGATCAGCTGGGAGCCGGAGCGTTTGACAGTCCTGCGCGACTAGTTTCTTTCGCGCCCCTTCATTCGGCCTCAGGCTGGCCGATCCACGTCTCGAACTCATCCAGCTGGGCGAAAGTCGCCGGGCGCAGCTTTCCCCATTTGGATGCATCCGAGACCAGAAATCTCCGCTGCGACCGCGCCATCGCGGCACGTTTGACGGCAACCTCGTGAAAGTGGAAGCAGGTCACCCCTTCGCTTTCATGGATTCCGGCGGCGGAGAAAAAGCCCTTGGTGATGTTGATTTCCTGCAGCATGCCAAGCGCGGTGTCGGAGCTGAAGCTTCCGCTCTCGGGATGATAGATTCCCGCCAGCAGGATCAGGGTCACACCGTCCAGCCGCGAAACCATCTCGGCAATGTTCATGGCCTGCGTCACGACAGTGACATTCGCATCCTGCGGAAGAGTGGCAGCGAGATATTGAAGCGTCGATCCGCAGTCCACGAAAATCGTGTCTTCCGGTTCGATCAGAGCTGCCGCACGCCGCGCCACCTGTGCCTTGGCCTGCGTATTGGTGCCCTGCGCGTGAGACAGGGAATAGCGTTCACCGGTCTCGCTGGCCGACATGACGTAACCGCCCAGACACAACAGCCCGCTTTCACCATTCCCCAGATCGCGACGGATGGTGATCTCTGACGTGCCGAGCTCCCGCGCAGCCTCTGCAATATGCAGGATCTTGCCCGTGCCACAGAGCTTCTTGAGTGCCCTGAGCCGCGCTTCTCTTCCTGAAGGTCTCGCCAAATGTATCTCCAGACCATGAAGCGCCAGGCTGCAGCGGCCCGTGGCGATGAACGCAACAGCAGGCATCGCACTTCAAAGGTTTACAGGTTTTGATGGGACACCATCATATTGAAACGAATTGATCAATATATTGACACGCATTTCCGAAACCCTATGCCCGCTGGTATTCCACACCCCGGGCCCGCGCAAGCGACAGCCTGATGCGATCACGCGTGAGGCGGCAAAGACAGATGCGGCGTCCATTGGCCGGAAAGAGCCACCGCCCCCCGCCCAGCGGCGTCAAGCTCACGGCATGGCGCAACGGGCCACTTCCCCAATGCAGCGTCCGCCCCTCGATCTGCAAATGCGCGCCATCGCACATCCAGTCGCCGTCGAGGTCCGGTGCTTCGTCATCGGCTGCCACAGGCAGCAGCCTGACCGGACAATGATAAAGCTCTCCGGTCAGCGCGCCATCCACCAAACGCAGACGCATGCGTGACTGCGCTGCATTGGAGACGAACCAGCCGTCTTCGCCTTCAAACAGCGTTTCCTCCGCGTCACGGACCACGATCGAACCTGGACGCACTTCCGCCCAAAGGTCCCCCTCCGCCGCCGCATAAAGACCCGGCGGTGCCCATTCCCCTGCAGGCTTCGGCAAAGCGCCGGGCGACACGCCGCAAAGCGCTGCCCAGACATGCGCTGCAAGCCCGGTCGCGTCTCCATCGTCGCGGTTGGTGAGAACCACCAGCGCAATCTCCCGCTCGCGATCACACAGGAATCCGGCACGGTAACCGGCCTGCGCGCCGCCATGACCCGGCACCGCCATATCGCCGATCTGCGTCAGGCTTGTTCCAAGCCCATAGCCGGTCGCCTCTCCCGAGCCGAGCGGCAGCGGTCGTGAAATCCGGTCGAATATCGCACGCGGCATCAGATCGGCGAGCCAGCGGGCGAGATCCATGGCCGACCCGGAAAGCGAGCCGGCTGCCGAAAGATGCATGCCCTGAAAACCCTCGGACCACCCACCGGCCTCGGGCACGTGCCCGGGCACCAGCCCCGGCACGGGATCGGTCCAGAATTCCGAAGCCCGCATGCCGATCCCCAGCCGCTCCGAATGCGCCGCGACCAACTCGGAGAATACAAGGCCCTGTCGCGCCAGCGCCATTTCCAGCAGGCGATAGCCGCCATTCGAATAAGCGACTTCTGTCCCCGGCGCAGCGTTGAGCCAGTCACGCCCCCCCATCCACTGATAGAGGGCTTCCGCTTCGGTGCGCTCATGCGCGCCGATCCCCAGAAGGGTCAGACATTCGCGCGGGTCCGGCAGCCCGCCCTGCATGGCCAGCGCCTGCCCGACCGTCACCGATGCCGGCGCAGCGGCAAGGTCGGGCAATATCTCTCTCAGAGGCTGTTCGAGCGCAAACGCTCCGCTTTCCAGAAGGCAGGTCGCGAATACGTGCTTGGTCACCGAAGCCCATCGAAACACGCTGCCAGGCCCAATAGCGCCAAGCCCTGCTCCTTCATGCCCTTTCGCCGCGATCAGGCGCGGGGCTCCCTTTTCGATGCCCAGAACCACACCACCGGGTCCATTGTCCCCCCATGCTGCAAGCCTTTCCTGCGCGGTCGTTTCCGCGGCCGGCCAATCCCGATCCGACATTCCTGCTCCCCTGTTCGGCAGATATATGCGAGCGGTGCCCTGCCGCCGGCTCGATGTCAACGGTGCTCCCCCGCTGGGCCAACGCCCGCGAAGCTTTGTCTCACGGGCTTGATAGTCTCGCTCGAAAATACGATCTGAGAATTTCCAACAAGGAGACCCTCATGCTGCAACGCAAAGATTTCTACATCGACGGACGCTGGGTTCCGCCGGTGACCCCGCGAGAGCTCGACGTCATCAACCCCGCAGACGAACAGCCCTTCGCAACCATATCGCTGGGCAGCGCGGCAGATGTGGACAAGGCCGTCAGCGCTGCACGTGCGGCATTTGCCGGCTGGAGCACCACGACCCGTGAAGAGCGGATAGAATTTCTCGAAACGCTCGTGGAGGAATACAAGCAGCGCATCGACGACATGGCGAAGGCCATTTCTGCAGAAATGGGCGCACCGATGAAGCTTGCGACAGAGGCGCAGGCTGCAGCCGGCCTTGGGCACATGAAGGCGTTCATTCGCGCGCTCAGGAATTTCACCTTCGAGCACCCGCTCGACGAGCGCAATCCGCAGGAATACATCGTCTACGAGCCCATCGGTGTCTGCGGTCTCATCACACCGTGGAACTGGCCCATGAACCAGGTGGCTCTCAAGGTCGTTCCGGCTCTCGCCGCCGGCTGCACCGTGGTTCTGAAACCCTCCGAAGTGGCGCCGATGTCCTCGCTTCTCTTCGCCGAGATCATGGACAAGGCCGGCGTCCCCGCCGGTGTCTTCAATCTGGTGAATGGCGACGGCCCGACCGTCGGCGAGGCCATGTCGCGACATCCCGACATCGACATGATGTCTTTCACGGGTTCCACCCGCGCCGGCACCTCGGTCATGAAGGCCGCCGCCGACACGGTCAAGCGTGTCACGCTGGAGCTGGGTGGAAAGTCGCCCAACATCGTCTTTGCAGACAGCGACATTTCGAAATCGGTGGCACGCGGCGCGGCCCAGTGTTTTCAGAACACCGGACAATCCTGCAACGCTCCCTCCCGCATGCTGGTCGAGCGCTCCGTCTATGATGAAGCCGTTTCCATCGCTGCCGAAACGGCGGAAAACTGCAAGGTGGGCGACCCAAGCGAGGACGGAAATCATATCGGACCCCTCTCCTCGGCAGTCCAGTTCGAGAAAGTTCAGGCGCTCATCGAGGCAGGGATAAAGGAAGGCGCGCGCCTCGTTGCAGGCGGCCCCGGTCGCCCGGAAGGCTTCAACCGCGGCTATTATGCACGGCCCACCGTTTTCGCCGATGTTTCAAACGACATGCGCATTGCGCGCGAAGAAATTTTCGGTCCGGTGCTGGCGATGATCCCCTTCGACACGGAAGAGGAAGCAATCGAGATCGCCAACGACACGCCCTACGGGCTGTCGGCCTATGTCCAGTCGGGCGACCGCGAACGCCTTCGCCGGGTCTCGCGCCAGCTTCGCTCCGGCATGGTCCAGCTCAACGGAACCGGGCGTGCACCGGGAAGCCCCTTTGGCGGTTACAAGCAGTCCGGCCTCGGCCGCGAAGGTGGCAAATGGGGCATCGAGGACTTCCTCGAAGTCAAGGCCATCTCTGGCTGGGAATAAAAGAGAAAGGCCGGCCGCGTCTGCGGCCGGCCTCTTCAATCTACTCTCACACTCTAAAGTCTACCGCACCAGATAGGCATTGGTGAACCAGGTCGAAACGTCAGGCATCTCTTCAAGGCGCTTGCCATCTGCATCGCGCATCACGCCGGCCTCGAACATGAACTTCGTGATGTTGCCAAACATCCCGGCATCGATGAGCCCCACCGGCTCGCCTTCATCCTGAAGATAGCCGCCATCCACGATGGCTTTCATCGAGGCCCGCACCAGTTCGGGATTGGAAAGCATGCCGCCGGTTTCGGCGATCAGCATCTCCGCTGCTTCTTCCGGGTTTTCGGCGGCGAAGGCATAGCCACGCTGTGCGGCCTCTACGAAGGCTTTCGCTGTCTCCGGGTTCGCATCAAGCCAGGTCCCATTCGCCCCCAGATAGGTGGTGTGCTGATCGGGCACGCCATAATCGGCATAGCGAAACGCCCGCTGCGGCCGGTTGAGCAGAACGGAGTTCACCCCCTCCCAGGTACTCACCTCAAGCGTGAAATCCACCGTCCCGTTGGCGAGCGCCTCATAGGCAGATGTGCCCAGTGTGACGGTCTCGAACTCGCCCTTTCCACCATCGTTCTGGATGATGGTCGAGATAAGCGCCTGTTCCCATGCGCTGCCGAAGCCGGCATAGGTCATGCCGTCGAGGTCGGCAGGGCGCTGAATGTCCTCGCGCTCGCCATTGAAGACGAGACGGCCTGTCTCATGCTGCATCACCGCCATGACAACCGTGAGATCCGCGCCCGTGGCGCGCTGGCTGTAGAAGCCGATGGAGCTCAAAATGCCGAATTCGGCCACGCCTGTTGCCACCAGCGTGCCAGACGAGGTGTCGGTATAGGGCAGAATCTCCACATCGAGACCCGCTTCCTCGAACCAGCCCTTCGCCTGGGCGACATAAAGGCCCACATGGTTGGTGTTCGGCGTCCAGTCCAGCGCAACGCTCAGGCGCTCCTGCGCCACGGCTGGCAGCGCCATTGCGCCCAGCATCAGTGCTGCGGCTATCAGGCCTTTCATGGTCATTCTCCTGTCTGACTGAGCAAGATATTCAAAAGCTCTTCTTCCTGGGTCCGCGCTTCTTCCGGCAGCGCCGCGCCAAGGCGCGGGCGCGGAGCGCGGACGATCATTTCGGAAATCACCCGGGCGGGCCGGCGGGACAGCACGTAGATGCGGTCCGATAGCGCCACCGCCTCGCGCACATCGTGCGTCACAAGCAGTGTGGTCCAGCGGGCGGCGCTCCAGCGACCTTCCAGCCAGCGCTGCATCTGCGCGCGCGTCAGCGCATCGAGCGCGCCGAAGGGTTCGTCCAGAAGCTGGATGGGCCGCGCCTGTATCACCGTTCGAAGCAACGCAGCCCGCTGGCGCATCCCGCCCGAAAGTTCCGCCGGGTAGCGCTGTTCGAACCCCTCCAGCCCGAACTCCGCAAACAGCGGCAGCGCGCGTGCGCGGGCCTCGGTGCGGGACACACCCTGCACCTCCAGCCCAAGGATGACGTTGTCGATGATGCGCCGCCACGGCATCAGCGCATCGCGTTGCGGCATGAACGCAAAGGTCTTGCCGTCGCGCTTCAGCGCCGTGCCATTACGCAGGATCTCGCCGCTATCGGGTTGGAGTGCTCCTGTCAGCAACCGGAACAGAGTCGATTTTCCTGCTCCCGACGGGCCGAGAATGGAAACGAACTCACCCTGCCCGACACGCAGCGATACGTCGTCGAGCACTTCTGTCTCGCCAAGCGAGACGCCCACATTGCGCAGTTCCAGAGCGTTCATTGTCCCTGCCCCGCTTGTCGCCAGCGCAGCAGCACCCGCTGCAACAATGCAGACACGCCGAAGAGAACCAGTGTCAGCGTGGAGCTTACGACCACGGCCGCCAGCATCAGATCGGGACGAAAACTGTTCTTGGCATTGAGAATGACAATCCCCAGCCCGGCACGCGCGCCGACATATTCGGAGAAGATCGCCGCCACCACGGCATAGGTGATCGAAATTCGAAGACCAGCGAAGAAATAGGGCATGGCGGAGGGAAAACGCGCGGCGCGAAACACCTTCCAGCGCGATGCCCCCATGGAACGCATCAGCGTTTCGATCTCGGGATCGGTCGATTCATAACCGTCCACCAGCGCGACGAGCATCGGGAAGAAAGTAACAAGCGCCACAAGCAGAATCTTCGGTGTGAGACCGAAGCCGAACCAGAGCACCGCCAGCGGCGCGATGGCCACCAGCGGCAGGGTCTGGCTCACGACGAAAATCGGAAACAGCGCACGCCGCGCCTTCGGCAGAAAATCGAGTGCAACCGACAGCGCAAACGCAATGCTGACGGAAAAGGCAAAACCGGTCAGCGTGGCGCTCAATGTCGGCAGCGTGTTGTCCCACAGCAACGTTCGATTGGCTGCCATCTGTTCCACCACGCGCGAAGGCGCCGGCAGAACAAGCGGCGAGATGCCCGAGACCCGCACATAGACTTCCCAAAGGATCATGGCGCCGGCAATGCTCGCCAGTGCGGGCAGGCCACGCGCCAGCCGTCCGCCCACAGGGCGGGGCAAACCCTGTGTCATCGGATCACGCCGTGGAGGGGCTGTTGGCGGAAACGGTCAGATCGATCGTTACATGGCCTTCCGGCGGGCCGAAGCGACAGAACGCCTGTTCGAGCGTCGCAAACACGGGACCGGCATCTCCCGTGAGGCGCGAACAGAAATTCTTGGAGCGGTCGAAGACACCGCTCGACTTCAGGAAGTCGATGCAGCCCATGATTTCGGCCATGTGGTCGCCGGCGCCCATCACATAGAGCGAGAATTGCGCCCGTGCGATTTCCGAGGTCGCCCTGGCATCTGCCACCGCCGCAAGTGCCGCCTTCTGACGATCCTCCAGAGGCTCGGAAGGGTTGGCAAGCGCCGAGGTCGCACAGATCGGATCATCCGGCTCGCCGGGGCATCCGCGCGAGAGCGTGGCGCGCATGACGACGTGATGCCGCGTGGATGCGGCAGCGACATAGAAATCGCGCAGGGCCGGAAAGAGCACTTCGGGCGGACCGACAACCAGCGTCGAGATATCGTCGGTTTCGATCCGCAGCCGATCGCGCCAGGGGTCGAAGGCAGAGAGCGACGACATGATGACATCGACGAAATCGTCGGTCATCGGATAAAGGGAAAGCTGCGCACCTGCGAACATGATTGTCCTCCTTGCTCCGCTGGCATTACCCAGATCAGCTTCTAGGGCCCGAAGGCTTGCGCCTTCATCTCAGCCGCGGCCATACGCGGCACCCCTGTGGATGTGAGGTACGAACCAAATCCCGTGTCGGAAAGCAAGCCGATTGTTCAGGAAACGATGCCGAAGTGACGAATTATCCAGCTATCCACAGGCGTCACAATCCGAAGATCCGGAATGATGAACGCCCGGAGAGTTCGCGCACGGCTCCGAAATGCTCAAGCCGTTCGAAGAGACGCTTCGAGGCCCAGCGGGAAAGGTTGCAACCGGGCGCCGAGGCCGGAAGGGCATCTTCATCGAGCAGCTTCTGCACGACCGTACCCGCTCCCCTGGTCCGCAGTTTCGGCAAAATGGAAACAAGCGTGTCGGCACGGCGCGAGATGTCACCTGCCGAGCGAAGCGCGGCCTCTACCCCCTGAACCAGCGCGAGGCACACCGCCCGGGCAAAGGCCGGATCTGCGGGATCGATGCGCCCCCTCTCTCCGTTCAGCCGAAATGCGGAGCCATAGCGCTGCGCCATGAGCAGCGGAACGGGACGAGACCAGCCAAGCATCGTTGCAATCAGCCCATCCGCGAGCGCCCATGCCAGCGCCTCGGCATCCGCGCGTTCCGTCATTGTCGCCTTTACGAATTCCGCAGCAGCAAAGGGCGCGGCACCACCCGACTGAACCACTGTTTCCGCGTGGTCCACCACAGCCTCGACCTCCTCTCCCATCGCAAGGCCGAGCAGGTTTGAAAGCTCCGCGATCGTGGAAGATGACATTGCAAAGCGACGCGAAGCCAAGCGCCGGTAGGCAAGGAAAATCTTGCCGGCGGGGCCCGGGTCATCCCCCGCCCCGGTCAGCAGCACCGCATCGCGCAGCGCACTCTCGTCCTCACCGCGTCCCATGAGCCTCGATGCCGCTGCGGCGCATTTCAGGGCCTGGCGCCCGCGCCAGCAGCCCGACCAGGGCCGGTTCGCTGCGCACAAGATCATCCAGCGTCTTGAGCGCAATACCGGCGGCAAACCCGGCATCGCTCAAGCTTGAAACGGCCCCGCGTGGCATTGTCCATCGGGGGAGGGTCATGCTTGAAAGTGAGCCAGTCGACGACAAATCCATGTTCACAGATTAGAGCGGATGAGCGGTTTCTGCCAGTATTCTTGCAAAAAAGCGCACAGCTTGTCTTAGGCCACCTATGTCCGATAAGATTGTATTATCAGACATAGCAGAAAACAGACCGAAATGACCTCTGACAACGAGCAAAATCCGCAAGGCCGGCACAGGAACCAACCTACAGCGCCAGAGGAACCGTTGAACTCAGGTGCTCTTCCATCAGAAGATGCCGCTCTTGCGTTAAAATCCCCCAAACCCGCCATGGATAATTCAGACCTGCCCGACATTGTCGATCTGGTGCTTGCGATGGGTGAGGAGGTCGCCTCCCCTCCCCCGCCTGCTGCTGCCGATCCTCTCGTTGAGACTGCCCGCAATTATGCGCGGGCGGCCCGGTCTGAAGCCACGCAGCGCGCCTTTGCAGCCGACTGGCGTCACTTTTCCTCCTGGTGTCGCCGGTCGGGCTATTCCGCGCTTCCCGCCGATCCGCGCGTGGTGGGTCTTTATCTCTCCGCCTGTGCGTCCTCCACCCCGCGCCCCACCGTTTCAACGCTGGAACGCCGGCTTTCCGGCCTGACCCAGAGCTATTCGCAGCGCGGCGAAAGGCTCGATCGCAAGGATCCGCACATCACCGAGGTTTTTGCCGGCATCCGCCGCAGGCATGGACGCCCGCCCATCCAGAAAGAAGCGCTTCTCGCAGAAGACATTCTGGCCATGATCGAGACCCTCCCCAACGATCTGCGCGGCCTCAGGGACCGGGCGATCCTGCTTGTCGGTTTTGCCAGCGGTCTGCGTCGTTCGGAGATCGTCGGGCTCGATGCCGGCGCCGAGCAGACCGAGGATGGCAGCGGATGGGTGGAAATCTTCGACAAGGGCGCCCTGATCACCCTGCGCGGCAAGACGGGCTGGCGCGAGGTGGAAATCGGGCGCGGTTCGGCCGACCGCTCCTGCCCCGTGGAAGCGCTGAAAACGTGGATGCGGTTCGGACGCATTGCCCACGGCCCGCTCTTTCGCAGGATTCGCGGCCAGAGCAGGGTTGAAGAAAGCCGGCTCAATGACAGGCACATTGCCCGCCTGGTAAAACGTGCGGCATTCGATGCGGGCCTGCGCCCCGAGCTTTCCGAGAAGGAGCGCGAAAGGCTGTTTTCGGGCCATTCCCTGCGGGCCGGTCTCGCTTCTTCCGCAGAAGTGGACGAGCGTTTTGTCCAGAAGCAGCTCGGCCACACAAGTGCGGAAATGACCCGCCGCTATCAGCGACGGCGCGACCGGTTTCGTGTCAATCTGACCAAAGCCAGCGGGCTCTGATCAATCAGTCTCGTGAATCGGTCGCCGGCAATCGATTCATGAAATGCGTTGGACCTGCTCATGCGTTCCGGGCCACCGTCACGGCATGTCTATCAACCCGCATCAATGTTCCCTGAGACGCGTCGATCCCGCGCGCAACATGGCGCGCTACTACACGCTTTCCGTTGAGCCGACCCTTTTCGGCGATGCAGCACTTGTGCGGCAATGGGGGCGGATCGGCACGCGCGGACAGTTCAAGATCAACCTGTTCGACAACACGCAGTCCGCGGAAGCCGCACTTTTGCGGCTCAGGAAAATCAAGGAACGGCGCGGCTATCGATGACTAGAGCCAGGAGGCGGCGTCCTTGGGCAATCGGTGCTCGGGATCCGTAACAGAGAGAACCGGCGCCCCCTCCCCGTTCCAACGCCAGAGCGCAACACAGCTTCCGCCAGGCGACATGAAGGACGGATAAATCACCCCGTGAAAGCCTTTTTCCATAAGCGTTTCGCGCAGCCGATGCGTTTCGGGAACACGGCCCTCATCCATCTCGGACCGCCACTCGCACTGATGGATATCCGGCGAAACACCATGAACCTTCATGACCGCCGCATTCGTCAAATCCGCCAGCCGTGCGTTGGAGAGCGTGAGCTGCGCAATGAGCGCGGGATGCTGCACAAAGCCCTGATTATACTCCGCCCAGGCCGTTGAAAGCTCACATGCGACATAGAGCGCGGGCGCGCCCACCGGGTTCCAGCGCCCGCCGAAACGCGCCGCCCCATCGCCTGAAAGCGGTTCGTGAGCCCAGCGCGGAACATAGGCCCGCCAGAGCGTTTCGGTCCGCAGACCCTCAGGCATAAACGCCGGCGCGCACCGCTTCGAGATAGGCGAGAACCTTGTCGGCCTTGCCTTCGCCGACGAGATCATAGGCGGTTTTGCCCGCCCAGCCGGGGATTGGCTGGTGCTTGAACCAGATCACCGCCCGGTGTTCATTGCCGGCCATTGCGGTTGCCATGGCGAGAATGCGCACGACCGGGCTCAAGGCCTGATCCACCTTGCGTTGGCCGGATTTGGCCGTAAGCGTGTTGCGTGCAACACCAATCAGGCGCGAGAGCTCAACCATCGTCACACCGAGCAGGTCAGACACCCGGCGGGCGGAAAGAAAGGGAGCTCTTTCGTCGGCAAAATGCTCCGCCGCGAAATCAAAATCCGTCGCTGTCATCACCGGTGCCTCCTTGTTTCTATCTCATCTTGATCACAGATTGAGCACATTACAAGAGATATGTGCGCAAAATGTGGATTCAAGAAATCCTGCAAAACGCTAATTTTGGCCCAAAACCGCCTTCTGGCGAGCTGAAATAAGCGCATTCAGCATCGGTTTCACCGAAAACGCACCGGAATTCGCCCGCTCTGTCAGCCGTCGGAGATAGCCGCCGGGCGAGCGAATGACCTCCGCGCGCTCCAGCATGGCCGCAATGGTGATTGCCGCGTTGATGTCGCCCATCTCGGCACGGGCCTCAGCCCAGGCATCCGGTGAAACACCGAGCATGGAGCGAACGGTTTCGGCCGCCTTCATCAGGTCGCGCCAGTCTGACAGCCCGTCCGGCGCATAATCACGCATTTGCGGGCAGGCAGAAGCCACCGTTTCAAACCCGACGGATGGTTTTTGGCCGCCTCCCTCCGCTTCCGGCTGTCGGCGCCCTGTCTTTCGGTCGGATACGGTGTCGTGATCGCTTCCAACCGCCGATTTGGTTTCAAGGTTGGGCGGTATCGCCCCCGCTTCAACTTTTTCCCGGTAGGTTTCAAATTGGGAGTCTGTGTTTGAATTATGAATATGGCGCTCATTTTGATTGGCATTGGCGCTCATATTTATGTTTTCATATACCATGAGCTCAGCATCACGGGCCTCCAGATCTGCCTCGCTCAGGCCTTCCAGATAGGCTTTCTCCACCTCATTGCGCAAAGCCAGAAGGGCATCGCGGCGGGCCTTCAGCGTTTCCCAGTCAGTGTTTCTGCCAAGCCGGCCGGAGAGTGCGGCCAGGCGCTCGGCAAAAGGCGCGAAGGAACGTCCCCTGCCCTCTTCGGCGGCGGCCTCGACGATCGCGGCGATGTCGCGCAGATGGATGGTGACCTCGCTTCTCAAGGCCCTGATGGCGCGCGCCAGACGGCGTGCCTCGGCCGCATGGGTCTCGATCTCGCAAGCGCGCATGACGAGTGGCGCAAGATCGAACCCGAAAGCCTCCTCGATCTGGCCCTCCTCGCTGCGCCGCGCATAGCGCTTTCCATTGGCACTGTCGCGCCGCAGGATGAGCCCGGCCTTCACGAGGGCGGCCAGATGCCGCCGCAGCGTCGCAGGCGCCATGCCGCGGGCCCGGAGGGAAAGCTCGGCATTCGAGGGAAACACCACCAGATCGCCGCCCGGATCGAGCTGGCGCTCGGTGCTGAAGCTCGCCAGCGCCTCCAGGACCACAATCGTCCTGTCCGAAAGCCCAAGCACCAGCCGCGCTTCGGTCACGGCGCGCAGCAATTGCCACTTGTCTACCGCGTGTTCCGACGGAGATTGCGCCTCTGCGGAATGTCCATTCAGCGCTTTTCGCGCACGCCGCACCTGCTCGTTGACCAGGAATTGGGCACGCGCCAACCCTTTCCCGCCGAATGGCGAGATTGCAAATCTGTCTGTCATTGTCTCACCTTGCTTCAGGCAAGAAAAAGACGCTCACCGGAACGCTCCGATGCTTGACTTTGCACGACGGAAGTGATTCTTTCAGATTGCTACATCGAAAGGGGCTTCCGGAATGGCAACGTTCTGGGGGCCTTTTTTCTTGCGGTTTTTCCTCTCGCTCAGTCCTCTTTGCTTCACATGATCCGGCTTTTGGCCGGGATGGTCTCGCCGCCCTGGGGCGGCTGATTGCTATGTCTCTTTGGCCCGCTCCTTGTCGAAGCGCTCGGCCAGCTCCGGCAGGTGCTCGGCCAGATAGTCCGCAAAGCCCGGAAGGGCCTTTTCATCGAAGTCGAAACGGGGTTTGGCGCCGAGCGTGACGCGGGCCAGTGTGCGCCCCTTCCCGTCCTCGATGGCGCGAGCCTTCTCCGCCTTCTTGCCCCGCGCTGATGCGCGCTTGGCCAACCGCTCATAGAGCCTGCGAAAACGCTCGTCGGAATCAGCAGCCCGAAACGCCACGGACGTGATTTCATCCTGCGCGATGACGACAGCGGCCTCGCGTTTCAAAAATTCCGCGAGGGCCATCCAGCGGGGCCTGCCAGCCTTTGGAGCCGGGGCCGATCGCACCGGCAATGTGTGCGGGCACCGCTTCGGCCACCTGAAGCAGCCGCGTCATCTCCGCCTTGTGCAATGACAGCGCGCGCTGCACGACGCCACGGTCGAAGCCATGACGCATCAAGGCATCGGCGAAGAAAGCCCGCTCGATGAAGGAGAGATTGCGCCGCTCGGTGTTTTCCTTGCCCTGCGCCAACACCAGCTCATCGTCGTTGAGCGTGCGCACGATAGCCTGAACCGGACGTTTGAGCCGTGCGGCTGCCCGAACGCGGCGATGGCCATAGGCCACCTGGAAGCGTCCGGTTTCGGTCGGGTGAGGGCGCAACAGGACCGGCACCTGCTGGCCGTTCTCGCGCACGCTTTCCACCAGAGCGTTGAAATCCTCGTCGCCATCGTCCTCTCGGCTCAGGCGATCGCGCACCAGAGAAGGGTCGATCAGCTCGGGGTCGACCTCGACGATGCGCTCGCCCTTGGCAAGGCTTTCGCGGATGGCACGCGCGTCTTCCACCTCGCGGGTCATGGAAGAGAGAGTGAGCCCCATCGCCTTGACGGCGCCTGAAGAGCTGCGCGGCGGTGCGTCGGCCTTGGCCGGGGAGGGTGCCGGTTTGGTTTCTGGCGCACGCGGCGCAGGCTTCGGTTCGGGCGCCGGACTGGCTGCTTCGCCCTCGCCCGTGCCGCCGAACAGTGCCTTCAGATGATCCTTGCGCTTGCTCATGTGGCATCTCCCGCCACATTGCGGCCCCAGGCCGCTTCCACCAGCGCCTCGACCTCGGAGTTGACAGATGTCAACGCCTCCATCGCACGGTCATAGGTGGAGCGAGTGAAATTGTCCCTGCCGACCTCGTAGAGCGTCTGCTTGGTGAGACCGGCATCGGAAATCGCTGTCGATTTCACCATGGGTGCGGTCAACACGCGCTCGCCGAACTGCGAACGCAGGAAACCCACGATTTGCGTCTGCGGCCCGTCATTGGGCTCGTAACGGGTGACGAGGTAGCGCAGGAAATCGAAATTGAGCGATCCACCGGCCTCACGCACCACCGAGAGCAGATCCGCCGTCATGTAGAGGAACTGGCTCATAGAAGCCACGTCGAGCATCTGCGGATGCACGGTGACGATCACCGATGTGGAGGCGCAGAGTGCCGACAATGTGAGAAAGCCGAGCTGCGGCGGACAGTCGATGACCACCACGTCATAGTCATCGGCAACCGAGGCGAGGGCGGACTGGATACGCGCAAAGAAGAAATCATCCGCGCCACCGCCGGCCCTGGCGCTCTGCCAGCATGCGTGGGGTGGTGTGCTCGAACTCATGAAGCTCGAGATTGCCGGGCACCAGATCGAGCCCGTCGAAATAGGTCTTGCGAATGATCTGTGAAAGCGGACGGCGCTCTTCGTCATAGCGGATCGCGCCATAGAGCGTGTCGTTGCCGGACAGATCGATCTCGGGCTGATAACCGAAGAGGGCGGAGAGTGACGCCTGCGGGTCGAGATCGACAGCAAGCACGCGATAGCCCGAAAGTGCCAGATGCTGCGCCATGTGGGCGCTGGTTGTGGTCTTGCCCGAACCGCCCTTGAAATTGGTCACGGAAATGACCTGCAAATGCTCGCGCTCGGGATCGCGCCACTTCACATAGGAGCGCGCCTTGGCAAGATTGCCCTTGGCGCGGGCCTGTGCCGCCAGATGATGGCGCAGCGCATTGATATCGGCCAGCGAATAATAGCGCCTGCCGCCCGCGCCTGTCTCGGGCTGCGGCCCCTCGCCGGCAATGGAGAGCTGACGCAGATACCCGTCTGAAACGCCGATCAGCTTTGCCGCCTCGCCACTGGAAAAGGTGCGAAGCGTCTTTTGCGCTGCCGGCGGAAAGAGCCTGTCGCGCATGACGCGCAACTGCTCGGAGAGCCGGGCGGCATCTGCCGCGATGGCCTCATCGGCCGCGAGCGCGTCGTGCCCTTCCGTGCCGCCCATCGCTGCCACCTCCGCCTTGTCCAACTCCCGCTCTCCTTCATGGTCGCTGGCGATATCCAT